>JAPLBU010000302.1:880-5099 GCA_026392575.1 Actinomycetota bacterium
GTCGTCACCGAGCCACTGACCACGGATCAGCAGCGCGTTCTCGACGCTGCCGTGCCGCTGATCCAGGAGCGGCTCGAGACCCTGAAGCAGTCGGTCGGGATGCTGGCCTTCCTGCTCGTGGCACCCGATCGGTTCACCGTCGACGAGGCTGATGCAGCCGCCGTCCTGACGGAGGAGGCGGCGCCTGTGGTCGCGGCATCGATCACCGCCCTCGAGTCCCTCGACGACTGGACTGCCGCCGCTATCGAGGCGGCGCTGCGTGCTGCCTTGATCGACGGACTGGGCCTGAAGCCCAAGGTGGCCTTTGGACCGGTGCGTGTCGCCGTCACCGGGCGGCGGATCTCGCCGCCGCTGTTCGAGTCCCTGGAGATCCTTGGCCGGTCCGTGACGCTCGACCGTCTTCGCGCGGCCGGGTGAGGGCCAGAGAGACCCGGTTCAGGGCACCCGTGAGGTCCGTCTATACTTTCTGAGCCGGTCAATGGCGCGCAAGCGTCGGCAGCCTTGGGGTATGGGGTAATTGGCAGCCCAACTGATTCTGGTTCAGTTAGTCTAGGTTCGAGTCCTGGTACCCCAGCGACGCGCGGTCGCGCAAGCGGCCGTTTGTCATGTAAGCGCAAGAAAATGCACGGCCCCGTTGTGTAGTGGCCTAGCACGCCGCCCTCTCAAGGCGGTAGCGCGGGTTCGAATCCCGTCGGGGCTACGAGAGAAGGGCCTCCGGTTCGCCGGGGGCCCTTTTTCCTTGTCCGCCTTGAGGTTGTTGGCGGAATCCGGGGCCGGATTCCGCCAACAACCTCAAGACCGGCGAGGTCCGGGCAGGGCGAGAACGGCGGCCGCAGCCTTCAGCGCTGCGAGAGTCGCCTTGGTCGGGCGGGTCAACCGCTCGATGGGGCCGGAGACGCTGACGGCCGCGACAACGAGNNNACCGGGTTCACGCTGGCCGAGACTATGCGCCCGGCCCCGTCGTCGGACCTCTGCGAGATCGGCGGCCGAGAACGCGGCCCCGGCGAGTAGTTCCGTCCGCTCATCGGCTGGCAGCCAGGCGACGAGGACCTGGGCTGCGGAGCCCGCCCGCAGGGTGAGGAGCGAACCCACCGGGACGGTGTCGCGTAGCCCGGCGGCCGGTTCGGCGGCCGCCACACATAGTCGCTGGTCGCCTGCTCGCCGGTAGACCTGAGCGCTGACGCCGGTAGCGTCGCGCAGGCTCAGCACCACGCCCTCGGCGCTACCGCGCCACGCATCGACGCCGGCACCCCACTGCGCCGCCCGGACACCGATGGCGAACCGGCCGTCGATGTCGCGAGTCAGGACCTGGTGGTGCTCAAGGGCGAGGGCGAGCCGGTGCGCCGTCGGGCGGGGGAGCCCGGTGGCCGCCACGAGCTCGGCAAGGGAGCGGGGTGCCTGGGCGATCGCATCCAGCACTCCCACGGTCTTGTCAATGACGCCGACTCCGCTAGAGTTGTCCACGTACTGATATTGCTGTCTCACATAGTGAGATGTCAAGGAGACCATGGGAGGTCCGATGGGACGCACGCTGGCGGAGAAGGTCTGGGTGGATCACGTTGTCCGGCATGCGGAGGGCGAGCCCGACCTGCTCTACATCGACCTGCACCTTGTCCACGAGGTCACCAGTCCGCAGGCCTTCGACGGCCTGCGCCATGCGCATCACCGGCCGGTGCGTCGCCCCGACCTGACCTTGGCGACCGAGGACCACAACGTCCCGACCGAGAACATCCAGCTGCCGATCGCCGACCCGATCTCCCGGGCTCAGGTTGATGGGCGTTCCGCTGTACTCGCTCGGCAACATCGAGCAGGGGATCGTGCACGTTGTCGGACCGCAGCTCGGTCTGACCCAGCCGGGCATGACTGTGGTGTGCGGTGACTCGCACACCTCGACGCACGGTGCCTTCGGTGCGCTGGCGTTCGGCATCGGCACCAGCGAGGTCGAGCACGTGCTCGCGACGCAGACCCTGCCACTCAAGCCGTTCAAGACGATGGCCATCACGATCGACGGCGACCTCCCCGCGGGTGTCACAGCAAAGGACGTCACCCTCGCGGTGATCGCGAAGATCGGTACGGGCGGCGGGCAGGGCTATGTGCTCGAGTACCGCGGCTCGGCTGTCCGTGCTCTGTCCATGGAGGGCCGGATGACACTGTGCAATATGTCGATCGAGGCCGGTGCCCGCGCGGGCATGGTGGCCCCTGACGACACGACGTTCGCGTACCTCGACGGGCTTCCGCACGCACCCTCAGGTAGCAACTGGGACGACGCGGTCGCCTACTGGCGCACGCTGCCCTCCGACGCCGACGCCACTTACGACGCCGAGGTCATCGTCGACGCAGCGAGCCTGAGCCCGTTCGTCACCTGGGGTACCAACCCCGGTCACGGCCTGCCCCTGTCGGCCTCGGTGCCGTCGCCCGACGATGCGCGTGACGATGTCGACCGCGTAGCAATCGAGCGGGCGCTCGAGTACATGGCACTGACGCCCGGGACGCCGCTGAAGGACGTGCCCGTCGACATCGTGTTCGTCGGCTCCTGCACGAACGGCCGTATCGAGGACCTTCGCGCGGTTGCGGCCGTCCTGGACGGGCGCCGCGTGGCCGAGTCGGTACGGATGCTCATCGTGCCCGGTTCCGTGCGCGTGAAGATGCAGGCTGAGTCCGAGGGCCTCGATCAGGTCTTCATGGACGCCGGCGCCGAATGGCGAGAGGCTGGCTGCTCGATGTGCCTGGCGATGAACCCGGACAAGCTCGCCCCCGGGGAGCGGAGTGCATCGACGTCGAACCGCAACTTCGAGGGACGACAGGGACCGGGCGGACGCACGCACCTCGTGTCTCCCGCCGTCGCCGCGGCAACAGCCGTCACCGGCCGCTTGGCCGAGCCCGCCGACCTGACCCCCGTCGCCTGAACCGGATAGGAGACCACCATGCAGAAGATCACCGTCCTGACCGGGACTGCCGTCCCGCTTCGACGCAGCAACGTCGACACCGACCAGATCATCCCCGCGGAGTACCTCAAGCGGATCACCCGGCACGGCTTCGAGGACGGGCTCTTCGCCGCCTGGCGTCATGACCCGGAGTTTGTCCTGAACCGATCCGAGTTCGAGGGTGCGTCGATCCTCGTGGCCGGACCGGACTTCGGCACCGGCTCATCACGCGAGCATGCGGTGTGGGCACTGCAGGACTACGGCTTCTCTGTCGTGATCTCCTCGCGCTTCGCCGACATCTTCCGCGGGAACTCCGGCAAGGGCGGTCTGCTCACCGCGCAGGTGTCGCAGGATGTCGTGGAGCAGCTGTGGGATGCGATCGACGCCGACCCGCTGGTCGAGGTCACGGTCGACCTCGGTGCCCGCGAGATCCGCGCCGGATCGCTGGTTGCTGCCTTCGATGTGGACGACTACGTCCGCTGGCGCCTGATGGAGGGCCTGGACGATATCGGCATCACGCTGCAGAGCGCCGATGCGATCACCGAGTTCGAGAAGCGTCGGCCGGCTTACATGCCGACGACGACCACGGTGATCTAAGTCACTCGCGTAACATCCGTAACCGGAATCCTGTTGCAGGGCAAGGAAAACCCCGGCGTGGCGATTTCGTTCCCGCGTCGAGCGGGCATAGGGTTGGAAAACCGGCCGACCGGCCGGCAATGACACCCTCCGGAGGGGTTTTCCTGTGAACAAGGCAGAACTGATTGACGCCGTGGCCACCCGCCTGGGCCACAGCAAGCGCGATGTGACAGACATCGTCGACGCTTTCATCGAGGAGACCAAGAAGGCCGTCGTCCGCGGCGAGAAGGTCGCCGTCAGCGGCTTCGGCGTTTTCGAGAGCCAGGCCCGCAAGGCTCGCCTGGGCCGCAACCCGCGCACCGGCGAGACCGTGAAGATCAAGGCCACCAAGCTCCCCAAGTTCCGTCCGGGCGCTGAGTTCAAGGCGGTCGTGTCCGGCGCCAAGAAGATCGTGAGCAAGGTTCCCGTCAAGAAGGCCGCCCCTGTGAAGAAGGCTGCCCCGGTTGCCAAGAAGGCTCCCGTGAAGAAGGCGGCTCCGGCCAAGAAGGCTGTGGCCAAGAAGGCCCCCGTCAAGAAGGCGGCTCCGGCCAAGAAGGCTGTGGCCAAGAAGGCCCCCGTCAAGAAGGCCCCCGCGAAGAAGGCTCCCGTCAAGAAGGCAGCAGCCAAGCGGTAGTTCGTCCGCACGTCTTTCGAGGCCCCTCACCTTCGGGTGGGGGGCC
>JAPLBU010000044.1 GCA_026392575.1 Actinomycetota bacterium
CCAGCGCCAACCGCCGCCCACCCGCTCCACTCGGTACTCGAGATCCGCCGCCCCAGCGGCCGACCCCAAGGGGGTCAATGCGTGACTGACGTATGCCCGATCATCGGGGTGCACGAAGTCGATGAGTCGCCGACCCACGATGTCAGAGGGGGCCCACCCCAGCACCCGGTCCGCCGCGACCGAGGCCCACTCGACGTGGGTCGACGGGTCGGTGCTGAGGAGGACGTCGGCCGTGTTCATCACGACGAGGTGGTAGGCGTTCCATTGCGCGTCACTGACAGCACGCCCTCGGGCGGAATCGGTGGCATCGGTGAAGACGGCAACAACTCCTACGAGTCCCGCACCACCGGATGCCCGCACCGGATGGCTGTCGATCTCGATCCAGCGGGTACGGCCGATCAGCGTCGGCACCCGTCAGTGGAATGCCCTTCTCGGAGACCGCGGACCATCTCGGATCCATCGACGTGCGGCCAACGAGTTGATCCAACGTCAGCCCGAGCAGGTCACCCGCCGCAGCGTTCGCGGCCGCGATCGCACCATCCGGGAGCTGGGCCACCACTCCGTGGCCGGGGAACGCGTCACCGATGGCGCTGGCGGCCTCGCGGAGGGCGCCGTCCACGCTGTTTGCCCAAAGCAGGACATCTGCCACCATAACCGTCAGGCTACGCGGATCGACCTCACCATGCATACGCTTCCGGGGCGGTGCCCCCCGGGCCGGGGAAGATCTCGTCGATCCGCGCCAGGGCGGCCGCGTCGAGGGTGATGTCCAGTGCCCGCAGGGCCCCGTCGAGGTGGTCCATCGTGCGCGGGCCGACGATGGGGGCGGTTACCGCTGGCTGGTGCAGCAGCCATGCCAGGGCGACATCGCCCGGGCCCTCCCCCCGCTCGTCGCAGAAGGCCTCCCACTGCTCGATGGCTGGACGCAGCTTCTCCAGGGTGTCGGCCGCGCGACCGTCGATGCTGCGTGACGCGGTGCCGTCGGCCTGCTTGCGCAGCACACCGCCGAGCAGCCCACCATGCAGTGGCGACCATGGGATGATGCCGACGCCGTACGCCTGCGCTGCGGGCAGCACCTCAAGCTCGACGGTGCGCTCGGCGAGGTTGTAGATCGACTGCTCGCTGACGAGGCCGAGCTGGCCGCGACGGATCGCGGCCTCCTGACCCTGCGCGATGTGCCAGCCCGCGAAATTGGATGACCCGACGTAGAGGATCTTGCCCTGCTGCCGCAGAACCTCCATGGCCTCCCAGATCTCGTCCCATGGTGTCGCGCGGTCGACATGGTGCATCTGGTAGACGTCGATGTAATCCGTCTTCATGCGTGCCAGCGACGCGTCACAGGCACGCCGGATGTTCAGTGCAGAGAGCCTTCCGTCGTTGGGCCATTCGCCCATGTCGGCGTAGAGCTTCGTCGCGAGGACGGTGCGCTCGCGCCGCCCGCCGCCTAGGGCGAACCAGTCGCCGATGATGCGCTCAGTGAGGCCCTTGTCCTCCCAGCCATAGATATTGGCCGTGTCGAAGAAGTTGATGCCCTGCTCGTGCGCGCGATCCATGATCGCGTGCGAGTCGGCCTGGTCGGTGACGGGACCGAAATTCATGGTGCCGAGGCAGATGCGACTGACCCGCAGGCCGGTGCGGCCGAGGTGGACGTATTCCATGGGGGCCTCCGAGGGCAGGTAGGGGTTTCGAGACTAGCCCCAGCCCTGAATCCGGCCATTCGGCGAGGCCGGAGCCGTCAGGGTGAGTGGGGGTGTGGCGGAACTCAGTGAGCGCGGCCCAGTAGCAACACGCGCTGGAGAGTCACGCCGTCTGCACCGGAGCGAGCAGGTCGGCACGAGGCCCACCGCGAGGCCGGCGATGCCACGGACAAGGTCCAAGCCGGGACTGGTCTCGTCAACGAGCGGCGCCACGAACGAGCGATCGAGCTTGATGGCCGTGACAGCCACTCCGCGCAGCAGCGCCACCGATGCGTAACCGGTTCCGAAGTCGTCGACGTGAATGCCGATGCCCATCGTCCGCAGCCCGTCAAGCGCACCACGCGCATCGTCCGTGAGCTCCAGCATCGTGGTCTCGGTCAACTCGACGACGAGTGACTCCGGATGCACGCCATAGGTGCGCAGGGTTGTCTGGAATCGCTCGAACCACCCGGGATCACCGAACTCCACAGCGGATACGTTGATGCTGATCGGCCCGAGTAGATGTGGGTGGGAGCGGATCGCTTCACACACCTGTTCGAGCACCTGTCGCCCCAGAATGATCACGAGGCCGGAAGCCTCCATCGTGTCCATGAATACCGCCGGCGACAACAAGCCCCGACTCAGGTGGTTCCAGCGCACCAGCGCCTCATAGCCACACACCGACTCATCGGCCAGCCGCACCTGGGGCTGGTAGTGCATGACGAACTGGCGAGCATCGAGCGCTACCCGAAGCTCGTGCTCAAGCTGCAGTCGTTCCAGCGGGCTCTGCTGTTCGGGCACGCGCCCCAGCACGTGGTACCTCGACCTGCCCATGGCCTTCGCCTTGACGAGTGCCAAGTCGGCTTCGCGAAGCAGGGCCGTCGCGGTGGAGTAGTAGTTCGAGAAGGCGATGCCGATGCTGCCCGTCCGGGAAATCCTGTTCCCGCTTGCCACGGTCTCCTCGCCGATGACGCCCAGGATCTCCTCCGCTACCTCCTGCACTGCAGGTCCCGCCTGGGCAATCGCGATGCGCAGGACGCGCTGATCGCTGAGTTGCGGGCGGCGGGGTTTGCGGGCGATCGCGCGAAGGCCGCGTTTGGCGAGCGGCCGCCGGCGATCATCCACTCCTTTAGCGGCCCGGTGGACTATGCGGCCGAGGTGCAGGCCAAGAGTGAACTGCGGTTTCTAGCGGAGTTCGATCCGGTGACGGGGCTGCGCAGCCGCACCGCCATCACTGCCCTCCTGCAGGAGGAGCTCGCCAGCGCAACGATGCTTGATGGTAAGGTCGCGGTGATGTTCGTTGACCTCACTCAGTTCCTGGTCGTCAATCGGACGCTCGGGTACGCGGCCGGCGATCAGGTGCTGGCAGACATCGCGCGCAAGGTCGTCGCGGCGGTGCCCGACACCTATCTCGTGGGGCGCTTCGACGGTCACAGCCTGCTCGTCGTTGTCCCTGACACGCAGGCGGG
>JAPLBU010000326.1:0-655 GCA_026392575.1 Actinomycetota bacterium
CGCGCAAGGCGACACCCACGACCAGCCCGAGGATGATGCCGAGGAGCAGTGCCTCCAACTCGCCCGTCAGGATCTCGGGGGCAGCTTGGGCCAGTACGAAGTAGGTGGCTGCAGCTCCGAAACCCATCACCACAGCCGTGAGCCACGGGTAGCCGTCGAGTCGACGAGGTCGCGGGGACACAGAGGTTGCCACGCGCCTCACCCCTTCCGAACCCCCTCTACGAGCCTAGCCGCCGGTCCCGGCCCACATGCATGATTCCCCGGGCCTGCCGACAGCCACGCAACCTTAGCGACACACAGTTGCCCCTAGGCTCTGCTCGGAACGTCTGACTCGAACTGAGGAAGCCCATGCGCAAGCTGCTCATCGCCAATCGCGGCGAGATCGCCATTCGAGCGGCCCGAGCAGCACGCGAGCTCGGCATCACGTCGGTCGCGATGTACAGCGCCGAGGACCGCAGCGCCCTGCATCGACTGATCGCCGACGAGGCCTACCAGATCGGCGAGGCCGGGCACCCCGTCCGCACCTACCTCGACATCCCGGCCATCATCGCGATCGCCC
Source organism: Actinomycetota bacterium (assembly GCA_026392575.1). GTDB lineage: Bacteria > Actinomycetota > Actinomycetes > S36-B12 > S36-B12 > UBA10649. The sequence continues at coordinate 560 of JAPLBU010000326.1, forward strand.
ATCAGTCAGGAGCGGATGCCGTCTACCCCGGCTATGGCTTCCTGAGCGAGTCCGCTGTGTTCGCGCAGGCCGTGATCGATGCGGGCCTGACCTGGG
>JAPLBU010000326.1:678-6074 GCA_026392575.1 Actinomycetota bacterium
AGTCCGCGCAGCGGGCCGGCGTTCCCGTGCTCGGGGCATCCGGTCCCGTCGAGTCGCTGCAGGAGGCACTGGCCGAAGCAGATCGGATCGGCTACCCCGTCTTCATCAAGGCCTCTGCCGGCGGCGGCGGACGCGGTCTGCGCAAGGTCGAGACACGCGAGGAGGCAACCCTCGTCTACGACTCGGCGAAGCGGGAGGCCGCTGCCGCTTTCGGCGACGACACGCTCTTCGTCGAGCAGGCCGTCGTGCGCCCGCGCCATGTCGAGGTGCAGATCCTCGCAGACGGTATCGGCAATGTCGTCCACCTCTACGAACGCGACTGCTCCGTCCAGCGGCGGCATCAGAAGGTCGTCGAGATCGCACCAGCACCCGGGTTGCCGCGCGAGCTCGTCGAACGCCTCTGCTCCGACGCCGTCAACTTCGCGCGCGAGGTTGACTACAAGGCCGCCGGCACCGTCGAGTTCCTCGTCTGGACCGACCCCGAGCAGCGCGCCCCCGCCCACGTCGCCGGCTACGGGTACTCGTTCATCGAGATGAACCCGCGCATCCAGGTCGAGCACACGGTCACGGAGGAGGTCACCGGGATCGACCTCGTCCTCTCGCAGCTCCGCATCGCCGGCGGCGAGACCCTGGCCGACCTCGGAATCGCGCAGGAGGGCATCAGCGTCCAGCGCAGCGCGATCCAGTGCCGTCTCACCACGGAGGATCCCGCTGACGAGTTCCGGCCGGCGACGGGCACGATCGTCGTCTACCGCTCCCCCGGCGGGCCCGGCGTGCGACTCGATGGAGCCACCTACGCAGGGGCCGACGTCACGCCGTTCTACGACTCGCTGCTCGTCAAGCTGACCGCGAGTGGTGCCGACTTCACCAGCGCCGCGCGCCGCGCACGACGGGCCCTGTCGGAGTTCCAGGTCCGTGGCGTTGCGACGAACATCAGCTTCCTGCGCGCCCTGCTGAGCGACCCGGACTTCCTCGCCGGCGACCTGACCACCGCCTTCCTCGACGAGCATCCCGAGCTCATGTCGGCCTCGCCGGGCTCCACGATCGGCGCGGCATCTGGCCTGCTGCTCCGCCTCTCCGAGGTCACCGTCAATCGCCCCCACGGTGACTCCCGGACGACCCAGCGCGATCCGGCAACTCTGCTGCCCCGGGAAGCCATCGCCGCTGCCCCGCCGGCACGCACCGCCAAGCAGGTTCTCGACGCGGACGGTCCCGAGGCCCTCGCCGCGTGGCTGCGCGCCCTCGACCACGTTGCCGTCACCGACACGACGCTCCGCGATGCCCACCAGTCCCTGCTTGCCACCCGGGTGCGCACGCGCGATCTCGTGGCCGGAGCAGAGGCGCAAGCCCGCCTGCTGCCCGGCCTGTTCAGCCTCGAGTGCTGGGGTGGTGCGACCTTCGATGCCGCTCTGCGGTTCCTGGGCGACGATCCATGGGAGCGACTGGAGCAGTTGCGGGCCGCGGCTCCAGATGTCATGACGCAGATGCTCATCCGCGGACGCAATGCCCTTGGCTACGCGCCATACCCGGAAGACGTCGTCACCGCCTTTGTCGGCGAGGCACGGCTGGCGGGCATGGATGTCTTCCGTGTCTTCGACGCACTCAACAGCGTCGAGAAGACCCGGCCCGTGATCGATGCCGTGCGCGCGAACGCCGGCTATGCCGAGGGCGCGATCTGCTACACCGGCGACGTCCTCGATCCGGCCGAGACGACGTACACCCTCGACTACTACCTGCGCATCGCCGAGCAGTACGTCGACGCAGGTGCGCATGGACTGGCCATCAAGGACATGGCCGGCCTGCTGCGCCCACCGGCCGCCACGGCTCTCGTCCAGGCGCTGCGCAGCCGCTTCGACGTTCCCGTCCGCCTGCATACCCACGACACCGCTGGCGGCCAGCTCGCGACCTACCTCGCCGCGATCGATGCCGGGGTCGACGGAGTCGACTGCGCATCGGCTCCGATGGCATCCGGCGGCAGCCAGCCCAGCCTGGGTGCCCTGCTCGCTGCCATGGCCCACGCCGACCGCGACCCGAGCGCCGGCGGCGGGCTCGACCTCGCCGACGCCGCGACCCTTGAGCCGTACTGGACGGCGGTCCGTGATCTCTACGCCCCGTTCGAGGCCGGCCAGCGCTCACCCGCGACCAGCGTCTACCGGCACGAGGTCCCGGGCGGCCAGCTGTCGAATCTGCGGGCGCAGGCCGACGCTCTCGGTGTCGGCGACCGGTTCTCCGAGGTCCTCGAGGCCTATCACGATGCCAACCTGCTGCTGGGCCGTCCGGTCAAGGTCACCCCGAGCAGCAAGGTCGTCGGCGATCTCGCGGTCTGGATGGTCGCCGCGGGCGTCAGCCGCGCCGACCTGCTGGACGAGCCCGCCCGGCACGACCTGCCGGCATCCGTCATCGCCTTCCTGCAGGGTCAGCTCGGGGTGCCCGAGGGCGGCTTCCTCGAGCCGTTCACGAGTGCGGTGCTCGCCGGGAAACCCCCGCTGGCCGAGCCGGCGTTCAACGCCATCGACCGGGCCGACCTCGCTCACCCCATGACCAGGCGCGCGGCGCTGACTCGGCTGATGCTGCCGGCCGAGGCTGCTGCATTCGAGACGTCTCGCCGCACCTACGGCGACGTCTCCCTGCTGCCCACCCATGCCTACCTCTACGGACTGCAGCACGGTCGCACCGAGGTGATCGACATCGCGGCGGGTCAGCAGATGTTCGTCGATCTCGACGCGATCGGCGATCTCGACGAGACCGGCAGACGCAGCGTCCATCTGCGTGCCAACGGGCAGCCCGTCGTCCTGCGCGTCATCGACGAGCGCGCCCCGAAGTCCGCCAACGTCCGGCCGAAGGCCGAGGCAGGGAACCCCGGGCACCTGGGCGCCTCCGTTCCGGGAGTGATCAGCGTGCTCGTCAAGCCCGGTGACCAACTGCAGGCGGGCGACAAGGTCGCCATCATCGAGGCCATGAAGATGGAGTCAGCCGTGACTGCCAGCACCGCCGGTACCGTCGAATCCGTGCATGTTGCGGACAAGTCGCAGGTCGAGCCCGGTGATCTCGTGGTGACGATGACCCCCGCTCCCCCCGCCTGACCCCCGTCCTTCGCCACCCACCCCGCCCGTCTTGAGGTTGGCGGCGCTTCAGGTGCCGGGAACCGCCACCAACCTCAAGACGGCGGTCACTACGCTCGCGGTATGACCACCGGTGACTACACATCCGAAGCCCTCGAGGCCGAACTCGCCGAGCTCGAGCTGACCTCGTTCAGCCCCGCCGAGGCGGTGGCCCTCGGCTTGCTGGCCACCGACCGGGCGATCAACGAGCAACTCGCCATCATCATCGAGGTCCACCACCTGGGTCGCCTCGCCTACCGCGCCGCACTGCCCGGCTCGATCCCCGACTCCGATGACTGGCTGGTGCGCAAGCGCCGAGTTGTCGAGCGCTATCACCGCTCGACCCTCGCGACCAAGGTGAAGTACGAGGAGCGCGGGACCACGTTCAACGAGTCGACGGGGCTAAGCGAACTCGAGTACGCCGCACACGGTGGCGGGATGCCGGTGTTCGTCGCCGGGGTTGGGGTCGTCGGCGGCTTCTATGCGTCCGGCCTGCCCGAGGTAGACGATCACCGCTTCCTCGTCTCCTGCCTACGCGACCTCAAGTCCTCGATGTAGCCCCGATAAGTGCCCCCGGAAGCGGGGCTAGTGGGTGCGGGTGCGCTCGGCCTGCTCGGCCAGTCGCTGCACGAGTACCTCGTGGGCCCAGCCCTCGTCCACGGCGAGCCGCACCAGATCCGCCTGCGTCGGCGGCGCCAGCCCGTCGATCGGCTGATCGCGGTCGAGATTCGTCGGGAACGCATAGCCTTCCGCACTCGCCGCGATGACATTGTCAATCTCGTGCCGGTCCCAGCCTTCCGCCACATGCGCCTTCATCAGGTCGTCGTAGATGGACGTGGCGACGAGCTCACGGTCGATCGTCTCCATCGACCGTCCGAAGGCTGACGACACCTGCAGCAGGTTCGCCATGCGCCGGATGTCGGCGGTGTGGTTGGTGCCAGCCGCATGGAACAGCGCCGGGTTGAAGAAGATCGCGTCTCCCTTGGCCAGCGGAAGCTGGACGAAGCTGTCGTCGAAGTGCGCCCGGAACTCCGGCAGCCGCCACGCGAGATAGCCCGGCAGGTACTTCTGCGAGTGCGGGAGCAGCAGCGTCGGGCCGCTCGCGACCGGCATGTCCGTGTGGGCAACAGCCCCCTGCAGGGTGAGAACGCGTGACAGTGCATGCACATGCGTCGGGTACTCGCCCGCTACCTCGTTGGTCTGGAACCCGAGGTGGTAGTCGCGATGTGGAGCCTGCGACATGCCGCCCGGATTCACGACGTTGACCTGCGATGTCATCTGGTAGGCCGGGCCCAGCCAGCTTTGCGAGATCAGTGCGATGACGTCATTCGCGTAGTAGCGCACGAATAGGTCCGGGGCCCGTATCGCGAGCTTCTCCAGTGCGTTCCAGATGCGGTCGTTCGCACCCGGCTTGCCGAAGTGATCGCCCGCAGCACCGCCGGCCGCATGCTGCTCGACGATGATCTCGTTGAATGCCGATGTGACGGCATCGACAACCTCCGTGTCCGGGAACGCACCCGCGAAGACAACGACGCCAGGGCCGTCAGCGAGGGCTGCCGCCAGCTCACCCTGCAGCGCGCGCCGCCGGATGGGGTCGGCCATGGCAGGCGCGATCTGCGCGCGCTCGTAGATGAGCACTCCATCGACAACCGCACTGGCGTGCGGGTAGTCCGCCACGGCCGTCACGGTCGCCGCGATGTCGATCAGGTCGGCCAGACGGCAGTCGGCCGAAGTGAGCCGAACTGACGGAGCGTGCGAGCCGTCGCACCGTATTGCGTGAAGTCGGAGATCGCCAGGCCGTCCTCGTCGTAGGCCTTGCGGAACTCGGCGAAGTTGTCGTAGAGATCGGCGACGATGCGCGGATCTACCGGGTCATCAAGCCGGTGGGTCGGCTCGATGCCACTCGCATTCAGCCGCTTCTGCCAGCCGAAAGGCGGCGAGATCACGACATTGCCGCCGATGAACTGGCTCCAGTGCATGTGATTGCGGAAGGCCGCTGACAGCAGGCGGGTGCGATAGCCGCGCTCCTGGTACAGCGCGTAGGCCTTCTTGAACACGGCGACGCCTGCCCACTCGGTGATGCCGGGGTCGACCGTGATCTGGTCGCGCTCGGCAGACACCCGCATCCAGTCGTCCGTGCGGCCGACCATGATCGTGCAGACGGGACCCATCGTGCTGACATCGAGTCCCGCGGCCTCGCGGCGACGCAGGCCGCGCTCGACGGCCTCGGCGACGGCGAGCGCCTGCGGCACCGTGAACGACACTGTCGCGTTGATGCTGACACCGCGGTATGTG
>JAPLBU010000410.1 GCA_026392575.1 Actinomycetota bacterium
CTTCACTCGTGATGTGAACGCGCAGGTGACGGGGTTCAATCGCGGTCTGCGTCTGCTGCACACCGACTTCGACAAGATGTACGAGGCGTACATCCCCGGTTGGCTCGTCCTCGTCAACCATCAGGGCCGACGTTTCTGCAACGAGACGGCGCCCTACGGGATCATGGACGGGCTCCTGCACGAGCAGGGTGACTCCGCCTTCGCGATCTTCGATCACAAGGCTCTCGTCGATGCGACTGAGCTCGGAGTCGCCCGGTACAAGCAGTCGATTCCGGGATCCACCAAGAGGCAGAGCCCGCACTGGAACCTCGACGTCATCGAGATGATGCTCAAGGAGGGGAAGGTCCAGAAGCGGGAGTCGCTCAGCGAGTTGGCCGATGCCATCGGAGTGCCGGCGGCGAACCTGGCGGCCACGGTCGACCGAGTCAATGATCTTGTTGCCCTGCACGAGGATCAGGACTATCTGAAGGACCCGAAGTTCCTCGAACCGATTGCGAGTGGTCCCTTCTACGCCGTCGAGGTGCGACCCGCAACGTGCTGCTTCACCGCCTGCGGCCTGCGCACCAATCGTGATGCCGAGGTGCTTGACGATGCCGGTCGGGTGATCCCCGGCCTCTACGCGGCAGGTGAGGTCGCGGGCGGCATCATCGGACCGCGATACGTCGGGAGCGGCAACTCCTACGGCAACTGCGTGACGATGGGTCGCGTCGCAGGACAGTCGGCGGCAGCACATGCCGGCTGACATGGGGGATCCCGCGGATCGAGAGGCGATCCGCGAGGCGGCGTTCCGGTACGCGCGCGGGGTCGACCGGCTTGACGTTGAGTTGATGAAGAGCGCCTACTGGCCCGATGCCACTGACGACCATGGCCGGTTCGTCGGCAACGGCTGGGAGTTCGCCGAGCGTGTGGTCGGCACGCACGACCGGTGGCTCACGACGATGCACTGCAACATGCAGCACGCCATCGAGTTCGACGATGCTGACCATGCGCGTGGCGAGATCTACAACGTGACCTACCTCGTCCCGCGCGATGGCGGACCGTGGTCGGTGTGGCTCGGGCGCTACCTGGACCGCTATGAGCGTCGAGACGGGGAGTGGCGGATCAGCCACCGCATCTGCGTGCACGAGGCGACGACGACCATCGAGCATGCGCCGATGTCCGGTGACATGACGAGCTTCCGAACGGGTGCGGACGACCGGCCCCGAGGGGATCGACCGCTCGGCACCTAACCTTCGTCCACCTTGAGGTTGGTGGCTGTTTGAGCCACCGGAAACGCCAACAACCTCAAGACCGACAGGCTCGATGCGTTCGGCTCCTACTCCTTGGCGCGGCGGGGGTTGGGGACGCCACCTTCACGCCGTGGCTCGATGCCTGCCTCGAGGACGCGTCGCTCCCTGATCCGCCACGTGCCGTCGACGAGGAGCCACGCGTCGTGGTACTCACCCCACAGGATCATGTCGGGCTTGCTCGTGTCGACGAAACGGTGCCAGGCCCGCACGTAGCTGACGGCGGTCGCGGACGCGGGGCCGGTGAAGGTGACGGAGATGTTGCTGATCAGGTGCTGCGTGGCCTCGAACTGCTCGAGAACGCGCTCCATCCACTCGACTACGGCATCCACCCCGTACATGTCCCCACTGTGTGGTGACGCGAAGACGCACTCGTCGGCGAAGACATTGCGATGGTTGGCGGTCTCGAGCCAGTCGGTGGCTCGTGCATACCGGAACATCTGATCGGCGATCGCGGCGCGATCGTCGAGGCGGTCGAGGGTCATTCGTTCCTCCAGTGGGATGCGGGACGTTGACAGACGGTCAGGATGCGGTCGCGGCAGCGAGGCCGGCGAGGCGGCCGAAGACCAGGATCGGTCCGAGCGTGCCACCGGCGCCGCCGTAGGCCATCGCGGTGGGGGCCGCTGCGACATTGCCTGCGGCATACAGGCCGGGGATCGGCTGCAGTCGCGTGTCGAGCACGCGGCCACTGGTGTCGGTGCGTGGCCCTCCGCTGGTGCCGAGGGTGCCGGACTGGATGGGGACGGCATAGAACGGTCCCTCGTCGAGGCGACCGAGGGTGGAGTCCTTCGTGAACCGATAGTCACCGTCGCCGCCCAGTCCGTCGGCATCGATCCCAAGCTGCTCGGCCAGGGCCCGCAGGGTGGTGGCCCGCGGGATCCAGTCGGCGATAGGCGAACCCGGCGGCGTCCCGAATGAGCCGTAGCGGCGGGCATGTGCTTCATCGAAGACCAACCAGGCGGGGAGGTTGGCGTAGCCGAAGGACAGGGCATCCATTTCGTGGAAAGCCCCGCCAAGGGCGTTGTAGTTCGTGGACTCATTGGTGAAGCGCCGGCCACGGGCATTGACGAGGATGGCGCCGGGCAGGGTGCGCTCTCGATTGACGAGATTCGATCGCTGCTCACCGAACGCGATATCGCCGGGGATCTGGACGGCAGGAACCCACCACGCCTGACCCATGTTGCCCAGTCGGGCACCGGCCCGCATCGCCATCAGCAGGCCATCGCCGGTGTTCGTCGGCACCGATGTGGGCGCGGTCATCGGGCCGCGGAGGAACTCGGCGACGAGATCGGTATTCCACTCGAAGCCGCCGGTGGCGAGAACGACCCCGCGGCGGGCGGTGATGTCATGTTCCTGCCCGCCGATGAGCATGCGTACGCCTGTCACGCGTCCACCGTCGATGATCAGGTCAAGAGCCTGAGCCGCCAGCACCGGCGTGACGCCGAGGTCGAGAAGGGCCTTGATCAGCGGGCCGACGAGCGCATTCCCACATCCGCGCAGGTCGTTGTCGAGGCGGTACTGGACGGTCTCGTCGTCCAGGAAGCCGGTGCCGCCGCCGAGGGTGGTGTCGGTGATCTTCAGGTGCGCGCTGCGCCGGCTGCGGGCGACCTTGTCCGACCAGGGGCCCAGAGTGGTGAAACGGAACAGGCCCGGGTCGAGTGACCGACCGCCGTCGGGCTTCCCGCCGGGATTCTCCGGGTGGTAGTCGGGGTAGCTCGGCAGGAGCGTGAACTCCAGCTCGGTGACGTCCTCCAGCCACTGGATCGTGTCGCGGCCGTTGTCGACGAAGGTTTCAGCCATCTCGGGGCGCATCCGGTCCAGGGACAGGGATGCCAGGTAGGCCAGTGCCTCGTCGCGGGAGTCCGTGATCCCGGCCTCGTCCTGATGATGGTTGAGGGGGATCCAGGGCACACCACCGGAGATCGCGCTCGACCCGCCCAGCAGGTCGGCCTTCTCGAACAGGCCGACGGACGCACCCTCGCGGGCGGCGGCCAAGGCAGCGGTGAGTCCGGCCGCGCCGCTCCCCAGAACGACGACATCGTATTCGATACTGAATGCCATCTAAAGAATCTATCGCTAGGGTTGGGTCCTTGTCCGGCGAATAGTGGAGGGCTGTCCATGACCATCGAGGGCCTACTGGTCGAGCGTGAATCGGGAGTTCTGCGCCTGACGTTCAATCGTCCGGAGCGGCTCAACTCGCTGTCCGCTGAGATCCTCCATGCGACGGCAGATGCGGTCGACGGAGCGGCCACGGATGGCACTCGGGTGATCCTCCTGACGGGTGCGGGACGCGCCTTCAGCTCGGGCGCCGACGTGGGCGCCGACGGTGCCCCGCCCGGTCTCGACACCCTTGATGCCGCCAATCGGCTCGCCCTATCCATCACGCGTTCCCCGATCATCGTGGTCGCTGCCGTGAACGGGATTGCGGCCGGTGTGGGCTGCTCCATCGCTCTCGCGGCCGACCTGGCAATCGCGCGGCAATCGGCGGCGTTCATGTTGGCATTCACCAAGATCGGCCTCATGCCCGATGGCGGTGCGTCGCTCCTGGTGACGGCGGCCGTAGGACGGGCGCGGGCGGCCAGGATGGCGCTGCTGGCCGAGAAGATCGCGGCTCCGACCGCGCTCGAGTGGGGGCTCATCGCAGGTGTCGTGGCGGACGATGATTTCGAGGCGGAGGTCGGACGGATCGCGGCGCAGTTGGCGGCCGGCCCGCCCCTGGCCTACGCCGCCACGAAGCGAGTCCTCAACGACGCGGCGCTGGCCCTGTTGGCTGACACACTTCAGGCCGAGCGGGACGGCCAGGGGCCACTTCTCGCCTCGGCCGACTTCGCCGAGGGCATGGCGGCCTTCCAGCAGAAGCGCCAGGCGGTGTTCGACGGGTCTTGAGTGGCGGGATTGTGTGAATATCCAGACAATTCACGGAAGCGGCACTACGGTCGCCTTACTTGAATTCCGGTGCCGAAAGCCCGGACCATTCTCTCCGAAGGAGTACACAGATGGGAAAGCTGGACGGAAGGGTCGCGGTTGTGACCGCAGGCACCCGGAGCATCGGCCGCGGGATCGCTGAGGCGTTCTTGGCCGAGGGCGCCAAGGTCGTCGTCAGTGGTCGTAGCGCGGAGAAGGGCGAGGCGGCCGTATCCGAGATGGGCGGCAACAACGTCCACTTCATCGCCGCCGACGCAACGAAGCAGGCCGACATCGAGGCACTCGTCGATGGCACGGTTGAGCACTTCGGCCGTGTCGACATCGCGGTGTTCAATGCCGGCGGAGTCGACCAGCCCAGCATGATCGCCGACTTCACCGACGAGGAGTGGCAGTACGAGCTCGACTTCAACCTCAACCAGTGCTTCTGGGGTACCCGTCGTGCGCTCAAGTACATGCTGCCGCAGCAGTACGGCCGCATCACATGCTGATGTCATCGATGTACGGCAAGATCGTCACCCCTGGCGTGGCCGGGTACATGACCACCAAGCACGGCATCATCGGCCTGGCCAAGGCAGCCGCGCATGAGGTCGGCACCCAGGGCATCACCGTGAACGCGATCTGTCCCGGCTTCGTCGAGACCGACCTGTTCTACGACAGCGGCCCGAAGACGGTCGAGGCCTTGGGCCTCGGCAGCCTCGACGATCTCGCGGCGATCATGTACGCGCCGACGGCGATCAAGCGCGCCAACACGGTTCAAGAGGTGGGCGCCCTGGCGACCCTGCTGGCCTCGCATGAGGGCGGCGGCTTCACCGGCTGTGCCTACAACGTCGACGGTGGCGCTTCGCCCTACTAGGCAGCCGGCACCACGCAACTGCACGACCAACGGAAAGAGTAGAAGCCTTGTCCCATCTCGGGAATCTGGACCAGTGGTTCGACGGTCGCTCCACGATCGTCACCGGCGGATCCGGCGGGATGGGACGGGCGATCGCTCTGGCCTTCGCTGCCGCCGGCAGCCGCGTCATCGTCAGTGATGTCGCGGTTGCCGGCGGCGAGGAGACCGTTGACCTCGTTCGCGCGGCGGGCGGTGAAGCGCAGTTCATCGCGGCGGATGTGTCGAAAGGCGCTGATGTCGAAGCCCTCGTCAACGAGGCCGTGCGCGCCTACGGCGGACTCGACTACGCGGTCAACGCGGCTGCGATCGAGTTCGAGATTGACTATCTCGCGGACCTGTCCGAGGACGACTGGGACCGCATGCTCGACGTCAACCTGAAGTCGATCTTCCTGTGCATGAAGCACGAGATCAACGCCATGCTCGCTGGCTCCGGCGGAGCGATTGTCAATATCGCGTCCACGAACTCGTATCGTCCCCAGGCCCATCAGTCCGCGTACACGGCCAGCAAGTTCGGGGTCCTCGGCCTGACGAAATCGGCGGCCGTTGACTATGCACCCCGTGGCATCCGCATCAACGCGATCTGCCCGGGATCCATCGACACCCCGATGCTGCGCGGCGCGATGGCCAAGCGCGGACGCGATCCGCAGGAGGTCGCAAACCGTCTGTCACTGATCGGCCGGTTCGGCACTCCTGATGAGATCGCCGCGGCGGCCCTGTGGCTGTGCTCCGGTGCGTCCGCCTTCACCATCGGCCACGCGCTGGCCGTCGACGGCGGCTACCTCTCTCGCTAATACCTAGGCGAACGGGGGGAGGTGGTCGAGCGTCCTGCGGATCGCTACTTGCTGTAGTCGTAGAACCCGCGTCCGGACTTGCGGCCCAGCAGGCCCGCCTCCACGTGACGCTTGAGCAGGGCCGGCGGGGCGAACGCGGCCTCGAGATGCTCGGCATACAGGCTCTGGGAGACCAGCAGCATCGTGTCAAGCCCGATCATGTCGCAGAGCTTCAGCGGGCCCATCGGCATGCCGCAGCCCGCCACCATGCCCTCGTCGATGTCCTCGCGGCTCGCGACGCCGTTCTGCAGTGAGCGGATGGCGGACAGCAGGTAGGGCACGAGGATCGCGTTGACGACGAATCCGGAACGGTCGTCTGCCCGGATGACCTTCTTGCCGAGCACATCAGCGCAGAAGGCATGGGTGGCGTCTGTCACGGCATCGTCGGTGAGCAGGCAGGGCACGACCTCGACCAGCGGCATGACCGGTACGGGGTTGAAGAAGTGGGTACCGAGCACCCGGCCTGGAGTGGCGCTGGCTGCGGCGATCTGGGCTACGGGGATGGACGACGTATTCGTGGCGATGATCGCGGCGGGGGAGAGGACGGCGTCCAACTGGGCGATGAGCGCGACCTTGTCCTCGACGGTCTCGCGGATCGCCTCGATGACGATCTCACGGTCGGCGAGGGCCGACATGTCTGACGTGAAGGTGAGGCGTCCCATGATCGCGTCTACCGTCTCGGCGAGCTTGCCGGCGGCCTCGGCTTTGGTCAGCGAGGCGGTCATGCGTGCCTGTGCTGACGCCAGCGCATCCGGGAAGGCATCGACGACGATGACGTCGCAGCCGCCCTTGGCGCCGACCTCTGCGATGCCCGATCCCATGACGCCACAGCCGACGACACCAAGACGCTTCATGTGTTCCACTCTCTCGTTAAGTGCGAGCGCCCGCAGTGGGCGCGCTGTCAGAAGTCGCCGGCATTCGCGCGCAGGGCGCGAAGAACGGTCCGCAGCTGACTGGTCTGATGCTCAGTGATGCCCAGTTGCTCGAACACCTGACCGTTCAGCGCGGCGGTCGCGGCGAGCGCGCGAGCGCGCCCGGATTCAGTAATCGAGGCGAGGACGGCTCGCCGGTCGGTGGGATGCGGCAGACGCTCGACGTAGCCCTGCGCCTCGAGCCGGTCGACGGCACTCGTGACGCTGGTCGGATGCACCTGGAGCAAAGCCCCCATGCGCGTCATCGGCAGAGCACCCTGCTTCGTGAAAGAAAGCAGGGTGAGGATCTCGTAGCGAGCAGCGCGTCCTGTAGGGTGTCCAGCATCATCACGCCCGACGTCACCGCCGCCATGCCGTCAGCTGCTTCCGCCCAGCCATGGGCAACCCACTGCCGTCGCGCCTCCTCGATGGGGTCGCTGTCCAGCGTGCGTCCGATCGTCACGAATGCCTCCCGTTGCGGCGCTGGGATGTCGGTTCAGACATTGCGCCGGTACTGACCGCCTACCTCGAAGAACGCCGAGGTGATCTGACCCAGTGAGCATACTCGGACGGCCTCCATTAGGGCGGCAAAAGTGTTGCCACCCGATGATGCGACGTCCTTGAGTTTCGCGAGTGCCGGCTCGGCCTCGTCACGGTGGGCATCGTGGAAGAACTGGAGGCGCTCGACCTGCGAACGCTTCTCCTCTTCGCTGGCGCGAGCCAGTTCGAGGGTGTGCGGCTCGCCTGCGCCGTCGGGGTTCAGGAAGGTGTTCACCCCGATGATGGGGAGCGAGCCGTCGTGCTTGCGGTGTTCGTACAGCATCGACTCGTCTTGAATCCGGCCCCGCTGGTAGCCGGTCTCCATGGCACCGAGCACTCCGCCGCGATCGGAGATGCGCTCGAACTCGGTGAGCACGGCCTCCTCGACCAGAGCAGTCAGTTCATCAACGATGTAGGACCCCTGCAGGGGGTTCTCGTTCTTCGTCAGCCCCCACTCCTGGTCGATGACCATCAATGGCCCTGCCCCAACGCTGTTCGCCATGTTCATGAACACGGCCATCGACCAGCGCCTCGATGCCTTCCGCGACCTCGAGGGCCGCGAGCCCACCCCAGAGGAGGCCGCGGACATTCGCGCCTGGGTGCTCGCCAACGTCCGTGGCACGGTGCAGGCCGACATCCTCAAGGAGGACCAGGGCCAGAACACCTGCATTTTCTCGACCGAGTTCGCCATCCGCTGCATGGGCGATGTCCAGCAGTGGTTCATCGATCAGCGTGTGCGCAACTTCTACTCGGTGTCCATCTCCGGCTACCACATCGCCGAGGCGGGCGCGAACCCCATCTCGCAGCTCGCCTTCACGCTGGCCAACGGCTTCACCTACGTCGAGTCGTACCGCGCACGCTGTATGTCGGTCGACGACTTCGCCCAGAACTTCTCGTTCTTCTTCTCTAACGGCATCGATGCGGAGTACACCGTCCTCGGCCGTGTCGCTCGCCGTATCTGGGCGATCGCCATGCGCGATATCTACGGAGCCGACGACCGGGCGCAGAAGCTCAAGTACCACATCCAGACATCCGGTCGTTCCCTGCACGCCCAGGAGATGGACTTCAACGACATCCGGACCACACTCCAGGCCCTGTGCGCGATCAACGACAACTGCAACTCCCTGCATACGAATGCGTACGACGAGGCGGTCACGACGCCCAGCGCCCAGTCCGTGCGTCGGGCG
>JAPLBU010000331.1:0-1961 GCA_026392575.1 Actinomycetota bacterium
CCAGATCTACGAGGGCACCAACCAGGTGCAGCGCATCGTTATGGCTAAGCAGATCCTCGGCCGTTGAGCCCGACCTGCGAACTCGACCCCATACAGTTCTACGTGTGACGTTGCCGCAGTTCCCCGGGGTCCGCGTGCGCGCCCGGCGCGGTGGTGCCGCATGGGAGATCGCGGCCGATCGACTCCACGATGTCCAACGACTCGCTGTCACCTCCGTCGGTATCGGGTCCATCACCAGTCTCGACCTCGTGGTGGCGCATTGGCGAGCACCCGTGCGTGCGTGGATCGGTCGTCCCGGGCTCGCGGGCCTTGCTGGGCTGCAGGTCGAGCCGAAGGGCACCGGCGTGCGGCTGCGGCTCACCGTTGCCAAGCCAGTCGATGCGGCACTGGTGCTGGCCGCTGCGGTGCGGTGCCTGCGTCCGGTGGCCACGGGTGACGTCGGCCCGATGCTCACGTTCGCTTCCGGCCTGCCGGCTGATGCCGCGAGCCTGGCCGGTCACCTGCACGACGTCCTGCTCCCGGTCGAGGACCGCGACGCGCACGTGCGCCGCTGTGACGTCCTCCTCGCGGGCGACTCGGACCCTGCTGTGGTGCCGGATCGTGGTGACACGGTGCGCATCGCGGGCCGGACATGGACGCGCGATGCACAGGAGTTCGACGTCAGCGTCGACCCGACGATCCATCGTCCGGTCGGCCGGCGTTCCGTCGCGTCGGGCGCGATCGCTACGGCGCGCGTGGCCGACGGCACCGTCACGATCGATGCCGACAGTGGCCCCATCGTGTTGGCTGACCAGGTCACCGCGGCCAATGTCGATCAGTTGCGCAGTACCGTCGCTGTCCTCGGTACTGGACTCCCGCCGCAGGTCGAGCACCAGTTGAGGGCATGCGGCATCGTCGTCGGCCCAACTGCGCAGGACCTGCCGGATCCGGCCGATCACCTGGCGTGGCAGGCGCTCTCGGTGCACGAGAGGCGACATGCGCTTCGGATGTTCGGCCCCGCTGCGGTGCTCGATGCATGGCCCGAGGTGAGCGTCGTGCTCGTGACCCATCGGCCGGACCACCTTGAGCGGGCCTTCGCCCAACTCTCCCGCCTTCGCTACCCGCGTCTTGAGATCGTCGTCGGCGCCCATGGCGATCGACTCGACGGTGCCCGCGTCTGGGAGCTCGCACAGTCGCTGCCTTATCCGGCGACCGTGGTCGCGATCGATGGTGCACGGACGCTGGGGGAGGCGCTCCAGATCTGCAGTGATCGGGCAACGGGCGCGCTCTTGACGAAGATGGACGACGACGACATTTATGGTCCGGAGCACATCTGGGATCTCGTACTCGCGCGGCAGTACTCGGGAGCGCAGATCGTGGGGAAGGCACTCGACTGGGTGTACCTCGAGTCGACGGACACGACGGTGTTCCGTCCGACATACGCGGCTGAGAAGTACACGGACTTCGTTGCCGGGGGCACCATGCTGATCTCGAAGGGCGACCTTGCCGCCGTGGGCGGGTGGCGCCCGGTGCCGAAGTCGGTCGACCGCGCGCTTCTCGACCGCGTGCTCCACGATGGCGGACTCGTCTATCGCACCCACGGGCTGGGCTACGTGTACGTGCGGCATTCCGCAGGCCACACCGCTGCGGTTCGCGACGAGCACTTCCTCACCAAGACCACGGCGACCCACTCCGGACTGGTGCGTCATGTGGCCTTCGGCACGGAGACCGATGGCGACGCCGGAAGGTCGACGTGACCGGCGACCAGCCGCGGGTGTCGATCATCATGACGGTTGTGAATGAGGAAAGGCACCTCCGGAATGCCGTGGAGCGACTGCTGGATCAGGACTACGCCGGTGACCTCGATATCGCGATTGCGGTGGGCCCGTCGAAGGACGGCACGCGGGCGGTTGCGCAGGCCCTCTCGGATGCCCATCCGCATGTGCGGGTCGTCGACAACCCTTCAGGTCGAACGCCGTCGG
>JAPLBU010000331.1:1994-9924 GCA_026392575.1 Actinomycetota bacterium
GAACGCGGCCATCGCCGCCGTCGACAGCGACATCGTCGTCCGCATCGACGGCCATGCGATGGTGCCGCGCGACTACGTGAGAACGGTAGTGGCCGTTCTTGAGTCATCGGGGGCCGACAATGTCGGAGGCATCATGGCGGCCGAAGGAACGACCGAGTTCGAGCGTGCCGTCGCGCGCGCGATGACCTCCCGGTTCGGTGTCGGTGACGCGTCCTTCCACGTCGGCGGTGAGGCCGGTCCTGCCCTGACGGTCTACCTCGGCTGCTTCCGCCGAGACGCCCTCGATCGCATCGGCGGCTACGACGAGTCGATGGTCCGAGCGCAGGACTGGGAGATGAACCTGCGCATCCGGGAGAGCGGGGGCGTCGTGTGGTTCACGCCGGAGATGCGCGTCACCTATCACCCCCGGCACACGCTGAGGGCTCTGGCGCTGCAGTACCACGACTACGGCCGCTGGCGCCGCGAGGTCACCCGTCGGCATCCGGAGACACTTTCGCTGCGGTACCTCGCGGCCCCGGTCGCGGTGACCGGCATCGGCGTCGGCGTGGGCCTCGCGGTGGCCGGAGCGGTGACGCAGCGACCGTGGCTTGCGGCCCTCGGGCTGTGTGCACCGTTGGGCTACGCAGTCCTCAACCTGGCTGCGAGTGCGCAAAGTGCGCTGTCGCCGCCGCGGCTGTCGGCGCGTGAAGCCGCCACGCTGCCCGTCGTCTACGCGACCATGCATGGGTCGTGGGGACTGGGTTTCCTGCGCGGGTTGTCTCGTGCGGAACGTCGCACCCTGCCGGCCGTGGACGGGAGCTGATGGTGTTCAAGCGCCGAGGGTCGCACCCACTGCGATGGTCCATTGTCATTGCGGCGCCCAAGGGGCCGGCGGGTGAGCAGTGGGGTGACACGTGGTTCGCCCGCGACCTCGTCGACGCGCTGAGTCGCGCGGGTGAGGAGGCCCGGGTGGTCTTCCGTGGCGGTGCCACGGCCGAGGCCCGACTTCATGACGATGTCGTGCTCGTGCTTCGCGGCCTGCGTCGCGTGGTGCCGCGTCGCGGCGAGGCGACATGGCTGCTCTGGGTCATCAGCCATCCGGAGCTTGTCGAGTCCGACGAACCGGCGGAGTACGACGCCGTCTTCGCTGCCAGCGAGCATTGGGGCCGAGCCGCGACGGGGGAGTTCGGTGTCCCGGTGACGTCGCTCCTGCAGGCGACTAATCCACGTCGATTCAGTCCGGAAGCAGCCGAGCCGGATACCGGAGCGGACGTGCTCTTCGTCGGGTCGACGCGTGGTGAGTACCGACCGGCGGTGCGGGCGGCCATCGAGGCGGGTATCGACCTGTCGGTCTACGGAGTGGGCTGGCAGGAGTTCCTGCCGCCCGAGCGCATCAGCGGGGAGTTCCTGGCAAACGAAGTCCTGCCCGCCGCATACGCCTCGGCCGGGGTGGTGCTCAACGATCATTGGCCGGACATGGCATCCGAGGGGTTCTTGTCCAACCGATTGTTCGACGCAGCGGCATGCGCCAGCAGGGTGCTGAGCGATTCGGCGACCGGCCTCGACGAGGTGTTCGGTGAGGCCGTCCGCACATATGACGGCCCTGAGGAACTGGCCGCGACGCTCCGTGAGGACCGCGCGTCGGCCTTCGCCGACCGTCAAGGCCGACTGGACCTAGCCGTTCGCGTTGCGCGCGATCACAGTGTCGATGCTCGCGCGGCCGTCCTCATCGAGCGTGCCAAGGAGCTGCGGAAGCGCCGCTGACAAGTCAGAGGTGGGCGTTGGCCCGGCTGAGGTCCTCTTCGAAGTCGACCTCGATGGCAAAGAGGTCGCGGATGTCGAACGGCACGACGCGCGCGCCGTCCTTCTCGATCATCAACTCGATACCGCGCTCGAAGTAGTCCGAGTCCTCGCACTCGGCGAGCCGGCGAATGAGGCCCGCCTTGTCGCCGACGCTCACGTAGTTGATGCCGACGGACTCGCCCAGAGCATCGGTGACGGTCTTGGACAGTCGGTCGACGTAGCCGTCCGAATCGACGGTGTACTTGACCTCCTCGTCACCCACGACTGCGGTGTTGACGCAGATGAACGACTGCTCAGTCGCGATGAGCTCCTGCACCCGATCGAAGACCCTCGGGTCGAAGACCACGTCGCCGTTCATCCACAGCACACCGCCGTCCATCGACTGGCGAAGCGCCATGAGGAGGCTGCGGTTGGTATTGGTCTGGTCGTAGCTCTCGTTGTAGACGTAGCCGACGTTGGGGAAAGCCTCGATTATGAGCTCGAGCTTGAAGCCGATCACCGTGGTGATGCGGATGTCCTCGAATCCGGCCAGCAGGTTGTCCATCTGCTGCTGCATGATCGTGCGTCCGTCGGACAGCGGGGTGAGCGGCTTGGGCCAGGGCCGGCCAAGACGCGTTCCCATCCCCGCCGCGAGGATCACTGCCTGCACGGTCATGTGTTCTCCTAGAAGACGCGGACGCGCCTGCTTGTCATTCGGTCCGGGTCGTGACCTATCGTAACCAGCGTGCGAATCCACGGGCAGCACCGTCAGGTGTTGCGGAGCGTGACTTCCGTACAGTGGCTATCCGTGCAGCGATGTGATTGGCGATGAGCGACCCAACTGAGCCTGTCGTGCGCCCGCAGAACCCCACGGTCGCACAGATCCGCGAAGTCGGCCAGCCGCCCGCCGTCCGGGGACGGCGCAACTCCGAGCACTGGGTGGCCGACGTCTACCTGAGACGGATCTCCCCGTACCTGACCAAGCTCCTGCTCAAGACCCCGATCACGGCAAACGGCGTCACCTGGCTGATGGTCGCAACGGGGATCTCGGCGGCCCTCGCCCTGCTGATCCCCGGCATGGCTGGAGCGACGCTCGCGCTGCTGCTCGGACAGATGCAGATGCTGTGGGACTGCAGCGACGGCGAGGTCGCCCGCTGGCGGCAGAAGACTTCGCCGAAGGGCGTGTTCATCGACCGCGTCGGTCACTACACGACAGAGGGGCTCATCCCCATCGCGCTGGGACTTCGCGCCGCGGGCTTCCCCAATGCTGGGTGGATGGACACCCCATGGCCGCTGATCGGCGCCCTCGTCTCGGTGATGGTCCTCTACAACAAGGCGCTCAACGACATGGTCCACGTCTCGCGTGCATACAACAACATGCCGCGACTGGAGGAGAAGGCCGAAGTTGCCGCACCGAGATCGGGCGGCCTGCGACGCATCCGATCGCTCGTGCGCTTCTTCCCGTTCCATCGCGCATACCACTCCGTCGAGCTGACGATCCTGGCATTCGTCGCCGCTATCGGCGATCTGCTGCTGGGTGATCTTGCGGTGACGCGCTTCCTCGTTGGTTTCCTTGCCATCTTCGGAGTGATCACCATCGTCGGTCACCTGGCGTCGATCCTGTCTTCGAGCCGGCTGCGATGAGCGGACTGCCGAAGTTCGGCGTCGTCGTTCTGACGATGGGCAAGCGGCCCGACGATCTCGACCGGGGCCTGCGGTCAGTGCTTGTGCAGGAGGGCGTTGATGTCGACGTTGTCGTCGTCGGCAACAGCTGGGATCCGACGGGACTGCCGGATGGCGTGAAAGCGCTGCATCTGCCGGAGAACCTCGGCATCCCCGCTGGCCGTAACGCAGGCGTGCCGCTCGTCGCAGGGGAACTCCTGTTCTTCCTCGACGACGACGCGTCGCTGCCCGACCCGCACTTCCTGCGGAGCGTCGCTGATCGGTTTGCTGCGGATCCGCGGATGGGCCTCATCCAGCCCCGCGTCGTCGATCCGACAGGGCTGCCGTCGCCCCGACGCTGGGTGCCGCGACTGCGCGTCGGCAATCCCTATGAATCCGGCCCAGCCACGGCATTGTGGGAGGGCGCCGTGGCGATGCGGCGTCCTCTCTTCGATTCCGTTGGCGGCTGGCCGGACGAGTTCTTCTACGCCCACGAGGGCATCGACCTGGTGTGGCGCGTCTGGGACGAGGGCTACACGCCGTGGTACGCGGCCGACCTGGTGGCGAACCATCCGGTGATCGATCCGGCGCGGCACGAGGTCTACTACCGCCTCAACGCGCGCAACCGAGTCTGGCTGGCCCGACGCAACCTGCCCGTCGTTCTTGAGCCGCTGTATGTCGGCACGTGGGTGGGCATGACGCTGCTGCGCGTGCGTGACCGCGAGGCGCTGGGGGCGTGGTTCGGTGGCCTGCGCGAGGGAATCGAGCAGCGTCCGGCGGGGCGCCGACGCATGAAGTGGGGCACCGTGTGGGCGATGACGAAGGCTGGCCGCCCACCCGTCATCTAGTCCTCGCGAGCGGCCAGGCGTGGGGGCTCTTTCGGCCGCGTGGACCCCCACGCCTGGCCGTTCGCGGAGCTGCTGTCAGGGTGATGACCAGCCAGCCCGCAGCCTGCAGGAGGTTTCGACGCGCCGCATCGTGGCGGCGCTGGGCCTCGCTGAGGTGGACGACCGCGTCGTACTCGACGAACAGTCGTGCCAGGGGCCACGCCAAGTCCGCGCGAGCGAGCCACTCCCCGTTGCTGATGATGTTCATGTTGCACACCGGCTTCGGAATGCCGCCCAGCACCAGATGCGCTCGGACGAGCGACTCGGACGGTGATTCTGCGCGTGGGTCAAGGTGCGGCAGGGAGCGACGGGCTCCGATGACGCCACGGCGCCCGCGCCCCCAGGCGACCATCCGAGCAAGCTCCGCGGGCGTACACAACTGACGCGACAGAAGGAAATCGCCCATCGCGATGAGATGAGGGACAGGTACCAACTCCGCGCAGTCGAGCCAGGTTCGGGCGGGAGTGGTGATGGGGACTCCGCGGAGCGTTGTCATGTGCTCGGCAGGGATGGCGAGCCGCCGCCCGCGGACATCGCCACGTCGCGGTCGGTTCCGTCCGGAGGTGGCGGCGACGGCGATGGGCGCATCGGTGTCCCCTAGACCGATCCACGGGGGAAGCGGCAGAGTCCAGGTCCGGGCGGCGGCGACCTCAACCAAGATGGCGCCGGGGCCGGCACCGAGTACGGCCGCGCTGCTTCGATCGTTGAAGCCGTTGGATGCGTCGTCGGGTGATGCGCGGGGGTAGCGGACTCCCCTCGAAGGTGCCACGAAGCGTGCCGTGCGTGCGGCTTCGCGCGTGAGTCCCTTGCGGCCGCGGGCGGTGACGAGGAAGGCGTTGTTGAGTTCGTCGGGCGAGGTGGAGGGCATAGGGCATTGCAGTCGGATTCCACGGCTGCGTGCAGTGCGGTGGTGGCCGGTGTGGACGGTTGACGGACCGAGGGGACGGCTGTGGGAATCCGCTTCCGGCCCCGTCGAACGGCCAGGTGTGGGGGCTCAGTCGCGCGTTTGGACCCCCACACGTGGCCACTCGGCGGAAGGGGAAAGTGAGGGTGGGAGAGAGCGCGGGTCAGGAGGCGCAGAACTCCTCGTCGCCGGTGTTGACCTGCGTGGTGTAGTCCTGAGTCAGTTCGCTGATCTCGACGGGCTTGATCTCGGTGAAGTCGGTGCCGATGATCAGGTTCATCGTGGCACCCTGTTTCTTGACCTTCTCGCCCTGTGCGGTGGCTGCGTACATCAGGGTCTTCGCGGAGGTGTCCCAGGCCGGGTCGTACTGCACGGTCGTGGTCGTCACATCGGTGGTGTCGGCGTTGCCGACCTCCTGGACGCTGTAGCCCTGCTTGCGTAGCAGCTTGGCCACTCGCTTCGCCTTGCCCTTCTCGGCGGTTCCGTTGAGGACGCTGACCTTGATGTTCTCGGGCTTCGTGCGCAGGAGCGGCTGATCCGTCGTCGCAGTGGTGCCGTCGGCTGCCGTCGTTGTTGACGGCGGCGGCCATGGGGTGTCGTTCTTCATGGCAGCCCACAGCGGCTTGGCCTTCTTGGTGTTGACGCTGACCGTCCGCGTTGTCGCCGTTGGGGGTCCACGGCACGGTTACGAACGTGACGTTGGCGGGACGCAGGTCCTTCAGGCTCAGGGCCAGGTCCTTGAGGTTGTTCACGTCGGCCAGCTGAGTGTCGGCCGTCAGTGACTTGGTCGCCGCATTGAGGAGTCCGACCAGTGACGCGGGATTCAGCAGCGTGCCGCTGCTGAGCACCTGTCGAATCAGGGACGAGATGAAGGCCTGCTGGCGTCGGATGCGGGAGGTGTCCGAGCCGTCGCCGATGTTGTGTCGGGCGCGGACGAAGGCGAGGGCCTCCTCACCCTGGACGACGTGCTTGCCCTTATCGAGCTTGAGTCCGCTGAGCGGGTCGTCGATCGCCGTGGCCAGGCAGATCTCGACGCCGCCGATCGCGTCGACGATGCGCTTGAACCCACCGAAGTCGACGAGCATGAAGTTGCTGATATCGAGGCCGCTCATCTCATTGACGGCCTTGATCGTGCAACCGGGGCCGCCCAGCTCGATCGCCTGATTGAAGCGCCCCGAGTAGCCGCCCACCTTCTTGCCGTCCTTCTTGCAGGTCGGCAGGTCGATGATCGTGTCGCGCGGGATGCTCACGCCGACAGCCGACTTCCGGTCGCCGCTGATGTGCAGGACGATGACCGTGTCGGAGCGCTGGGCCGTGCCGAATTGGTCAACGCTGCCGAAGCCGCCGTTGCCCCTGCCCGCGCGCGTGTCGCTGCCCATCAGGACGATGTTTAGTGGCTCGTAGGTGCCGGTTTCCTCGTTGACCGCGACGATCGGCTTGGGGGCACCGGACCCGCCGAGCTGCTCGCCCACGTCGACGGCCGCGATGTTGCCCTGCAACTGGCCCATGACGACGCTGACCCCGGCGCCGACGACCGTGGTGAGCAGGACGAGGACCGAGAGGACGGTCAGGAGCACCCGGGACAGGTGGCGGCCGCCGCTCGCGCCCGCTCGTGTCATCGGTGTCCCATCGGTGGCTCAGAGGTGAACGGGCGGCCTTGGCCAATCCCGCCCAGCCATCGTAAGCGCTGTCGGTTCCTGCTCTGTACCGACGCACCCACTCGGGCATAGGTTCCCCATTCCCTCACGACTTCGCCTCCGAAATGGCAATCAAAGTGACGCATGGTGCTCGTGGGAAGTGGAGATGGCGGCTCTTCTGTGACACCGTGGAGACTGGCCGGGCAGACGAATGCTCCCGCGCCGTACTTGACTACGCCGCCTTCCCCAAGGAGTCCCCGTGACTGTCCGCCCGTCCGCGGTGGCCCGTGCGCTGGGCCTCGCCCTCGTGCCGGCGCTGGTGTCCGGGCTCGTCCTACCTGCCAGCGCCCCGGCCGCCCCCGGTGATCCGCTGCCTGCTGATTTCACGCTGACGGGGTCCGGCTACGGCCACGCCGTGGGAATGTCGCAGTGGGGGGCCTACGGCATGGCGAAGGCCGGTATCGACGCAACGGGGATTGTCACCCACTACTACACGGGGACCACCGTCACGCCGGTCCAGGACGACATGGACGCGCGCATCGCGCTGCTCTACCAAGTGACGGGTGCGAAGGTGCGTTCCGAGGCGCTGGACCCGACCGGTGGCGCTGTGGAGGTCACGGTCGGACCGACGGTGACCCTGGGCGGCCCGCTCGACGAGTTCCGCTTCACTGTCAATGGCGCACAGGTCAGCGCCCAGCGGGTGGCGGGCGGTCAGACGGTCGAGCTCGGAGTCGCGCCGACGGTGACGGTGCGGTGGGCGGGCACACGCACGCCCGGCACCGCTGCTGGCGGTCCGACGTTGCTCGATGTCGTCGGACCTGGGTCATCGCTCGACTCCACGGGACACCGCTACCGCTATGGCACGGTCGACATCGTCCCGGTGTCCACGTCGGCTGGCATCCGGCTGAATGTCGTCAACTCGGTTCGGATCCACGACGAGTACCTCTACGGGATCTCGGAGGTCTCCAGCTCGTGGCCCTCGGCCGCCCAGCAGGCGCAGGTGCTCGCTGCCCGCACGTACGCGCTCAGCAAGGTCACGCGGGGAGTGCGTCTTGCCTGTTCGTGCCATATGGATGACG
>JAPLBU010000331.1:9968-14886 GCA_026392575.1 Actinomycetota bacterium
CGTTCACCGGTTGGATCAAGGCGAGCTCGGCCAAGGGGAGCAACTGGGTCGACTCCGTCAACGCGACCATCGCCTCTGACACCGCAGGGCTGGCGATCCTCTACGACGGCAAGCCGATCAGTGCGTTCTACAGCGCCTCCAGTGGTGGTGCGACCCAGTCCGTCCAGGACGTGTGGGGTGGCACGCTTCCGTATGCGGTGTCCGTGCCGGATCCGTATATGCAGGACGCCGCCAACCCCGAGCGGGCCTGGACCGTGGTGGTGCCGCAGGCGCGGATGGCCAAGGTGTTCGGGGTCGCTGAGGTCGCGTCGGTTGCGATAACTGAGCGGTTCGTATCGGGCGCGGTCAAGACAGCGACGGCGACGCTGCCCGATGCCAGCACCGTCACCCGCTCCGGTGGTCAGCTGGCGGGTTCGTTGGGACTGAAGTCCACCTTCGTTACGGGTGTCAACGGTGATCCGGGCGCGCCTCTCCCGGCCGCGGCACCGACAGCGACTGCCGCGCCGGCCCCCGCACCGGCACCGTCGGCACCCGCGCCCGCACCCGAGCCGGCAGCTGTGTCGATCAAGCAGCGCACGGTGTCACTCCTCACTCCGGTCGCGGTTGCCGTGACTCGCGGAGGGTCATACAAGATCGTCGGCGTCGTGCGTCCCGCGAAGGCGGGGCTGAAGGCTTGGCGTCAGCGACTCGTCGACGGCGAGTGGAAGACGGTGGCCATCGATCGGACCAGCGCCAAGGGCCGGTACCGGTTCGTCATGCGTAAGACCAAGCCGGCTGCCGCGGGCACGTATCGCGTCCTGGTCGTGCGCAAGGGCACTGTCGTCGGAGTAAGCGCGGAGTACACGGTCGCCGTCGGCTGATCCCCTCCGGCGGTCTTGAGGTTGTTGGCGTTCTGAGGCACGTCTTCCGCCGCCAACCTCAAGACGGACGAGGGCGCGCGGTGACGTGCTCCTGGGTGACGATCCGATCGATGTCGGCCACCCCAGCCGCGAGGACGACGCTGGCATCCGCGACCAGCGGAACCGCAAGTGCCGCGAGCCAGCCGTCCAGGAGGTCGATGCCGTCGGTCACGAGCAGTCGTCCGCCCGCGGCCACTCCCCAGTCGGCGGCCCGCGCGCGTGCGATGTCGAGCACCTCCCGCTGCGTCAACGTGCTGCCACCCCACGTGAGGGCCGGCAGTTCGCCGGTCGGCGGCTCGAAGAGATAGGCATCGGGCTGCTGTCGCACGGCCAGCGTCACGTCGGCACAGTCGGCAGGGAGCGGTTCGGTGATCGGGAGGCCGAAGGGGTGCAGCGAGACGATGGCCATCTCGCGGTGGGTCCGACCGGTAGCAGTCGCTGTGTCCCCGATGGTGGTCACGAACAGGTCAGCGACAGCCGGGTCGGCTTCGAGGTCGACGATGCACCCCGCGGTCCAGACACCGGCGCACCAGGCGGCTCGCTGCCAATGCAGAGGCAGCCGCAGTCCCACACCGATCGATGTCACGAAGGGTGCGCCGCCTGACGACCGCTTTCGTGCCTGCAGCAGGCTCCATGCATCAGTCACGTCGGCACGGTATCGAGGCCGCGCTTATCGGCGTGTGGCACCCTAGCGGCGTGACTGAAGCCGTGCTCCTCGTCGGAGGCCAGGGAACCCGCCTGCGCCCGCTGACCATCAACACCCCCAAGCCGATGCTCCCGGTTGCGGGCGTGCCGT
Source organism: Actinomycetota bacterium (assembly GCA_026392575.1). Lineage (GTDB taxonomy): Bacteria > Actinomycetota > Actinomycetes > S36-B12 > S36-B12 > UBA10649. The sequence goes on from JAPLBU010000331.1 coordinate 11,664, forward strand.
TCACCGTCCACCAGATCACGCGCGCGCGTGACGCGGGGGTGACGCGCATCGTGCTCGCCACGTCCTACAAGGCCGAGACGTTCCGGGCCTTCATCGACGGTAACGACCTGGGCATCGAGGTCGTGATCGCGACGGAGGACGAGCCCCTCGGGACGGGCGGTGCCATCCGCCACGCCCTGCCCTATCTGGAGAGCGCGGCCGATGAGCCCGTCCTCGTCTTCAACGGTGACGTGCTGAGCGGGCTCGACATCGCCGGCCTGGTCACGCACCACCGTGCCACGGACAGCGACGTCTCGCTCTACCTGACGCCCGTCGAGGACCCGCGCGCGTACGGCCTGGTGCCCACCGACCACACGGGTCGGGTCACGGCGTTCCTGGAGAAGCCGAAGACCGCGGAAGAGATCGTCACCAATAACATCAACGCGGGCTGCTACGTGTTCCGTCGCAGCATCATCGATGCCATCCCGGCTGGCCGGCCGGTCTCGGTGGAACGCGAGACCTGCCCCGGGCTGCTGTCCGCCAACGCGATGGTCACCGGTGTTGTCGACAGCGGCTACTGGCTCGATCTCGGCACGCCGTTGTCGTTCGTGCAGGGCTCGTACGATCTGGTCCTCGGTGCAGCGCCGTCACCGGCGGTGCCGCAGACCGGCGACTACCTCGCACTCCCGGGTGCGCAGGTCGCCGACGATGCGCAGGTGCACGGCGGCACCGTCATCGGCCGAGATGCGACCGTCGGCGCGGGAGCCATCGTCAATGGCGCGGTGGTGTTCGACGGTGCGGAGATCGCCGAGGGTGCGCACGTGATCAACAGCATCGTCGGAGTCGGGGCGATCATCGGTGCTGGCACCGTGCTGCGAGGTGCCGTGATCGGCGATGGTGCGGTTGTCGGGCGCGGCAACGAACTGCTCGACGGAGTGCGGGTGTGGCCCGGTGCGACTCTCGCCGACGGCAGCGTGCGGTTCTCCAGCGACGGCTGACGCCTGCCGACCGCATTGGGGCTAGCGGTAGTCGAGGAACTCCGCGACATCGCGGGCAGGGCGCTCGGCCGGGGCAGTCGCCGCGCGACCAACGGCGATCGCGCCCAAGGGCTGCCAGGTGCCGGACAGGCTGAGGGTCGCACGCACCGTGTCGGCGCAGAACATCGTCGACGAGATCCAAGCCGTGGCCCAGTCATCGGCAGCGAGGGCGACCATCAGGTTCTGCACGGCCGCTCCGCCGGCCACCATGAACAGATCGCGCTCGTGCGAGGTGCGATCCTCGTCGTGGTACTCATGCGCCGCGCCGGCGAGGTCGACGAACGGCAGGACGATGCAGGGGGCGGTGCGGAGGACATCGCCGCGCCGTAGGCGACGCTCGACCGATTCGTCGGAGTAGCCGTCCACTCCGGAGAGGTCGCGCCGCCACTGCGCCGCCATCGCATCGAGCAGAGATGCGCGCCGGGCAGCGCTGCGCATCACGACGAACCGCCAGGGCGCACTGTGGTGCGGGGCGGGCGCGCTGACGGCAGCGGCTACGGCAGAGGCGATCACGTCGTCGGGCACCGACTCGTCAGTGAAGGAGCGCACCGTGCGGCGTGCGAACGGCGCGCTGCGCCTACCTTCGGTGATTGCCTCTGACGTACCCAGCGTGAAGAGATCCTGGTCCAGCGGCCGGATGGACGCTGCTGCGCCGGGACCGTCTTCTTCGCTCACGTAGTGCCCGAGACCGCGGACGATCGCAACGGGACTGCCGGCGAGCTTCCCCTTCACCAGGTCCGTCGCGGATGCGACCTCGTCGGCGACGGCGACCACGGTCATCTCTAGCGTGCGTCCGAAGTCATCGATGCGCCCGGTGTAGTCGTCGAGCACCGTGATGCCGGCAGCGCCGATGGCGACGTCGGCCACGCCCATTCGCCAGGGGCGGCCCATGGTGTCGGTGACGACGACACCGATGGTGCACCCTGTCGTGTCGGCGAGGGATGCGCGCAACGCGCGGGCCGAGGCGTCCGGGTCGACGGGCAGCAGCACCACGAGTCCGGCCTCGATATTGCTCGCATCGACGCCGGCGGCCGCCATGACGAGACCATGCCGCGTCTGGACGATGCGGGTATCGCCGCGAGGTGTGCGTTTCGTTGCGATGACGCGCACGGACTCATCACCGATGACATCGTCACGGGAGTCGGCCCTGACCACGCGGCCCTCGGCCTTGGAGACCACCTTGCTGGTGATGACGATGACGTCGCCGTCGTGCAGGCCGCAGGATCCGTCGGGCCAGGTGGTCGAAGGCAGTTGCGCTGCGATGATCCCGGCGAGATCGTCGTTTGCGGCGATGCGACCGATGCCGGGCACTGCGACGATCTGCACGGGGTTGCTGCTCATTGCGTAGCGGGTACCGGCCCGGCGATATCAAGGCAGGCGGCGGCGATTGCAGCGGTCGCAGCCACGTCGGTCATCATCGCCGGGATCGCACGGCACCGGATGCCGAGGGCGGCAACGGACGGGACATCGGCCGCGTCGGCTGTGTCGACAAGCCACGCGTCGATGAGGCCGCCCGATGTGCGCGATCCATAGTGGGCGGCGACGGCGGACGCAGAGGTCTCGATACCGATGGCGGTCAGGCACGCATCTGCCATGCCTCGCACCGGTGCGCCACCGACGATGGGGGAGACCCCGACCACGGGGGCGGGAGTCGTGCGCACGGCCTCGGCGATGCCGGGGACCTGAAGGATCGTTCCGATCGAGACGACGGGATTGCTGGGCGGGAACAGCACGACATCGGCGGACATGATCGCGTCGATGACGTCGGGACCGGGCTGGGCGGTGTCGATGCCGACGAGGGCGAAGCCGTGGGCCGGAAGTGCAGCGCGGTAACGGATCCACCATTCCTGGAAGTGGATGGCCGTGCGCAGGGGAGTGCCGTCGGGGGCGGTGGCTCCGCTCGGGTCGTCGACGACGACGTGCGTCTCGGCACGGTCGTCGGACATCGGTAGCAGGCGGACCCCGGGCTGCCAGTGCTCGCAGAGCGCCGCCGTGACCTGCGTGAGCGTGTAACCCGAGGCTAGCGACTGGGTGCGGACCAGGTGCGTCGCGATGTCCTTGTCGCCAAGGCCGAACCATGACGGTTCCACTCCGTACGACGCAAGCTCGTCCTTGACCGTGAAGGTCTCGCCCTCGCGGCCCCAGCCGCGCTCCTCGCTGATGCCATCGCCGAGGGTGTACATCACCGTGTCGAGGTCGGGGCAGAC
>JAPLBU010000337.1 GCA_026392575.1 Actinomycetota bacterium
GCGCGAGCAAGGCGGCCGCGACGATGATGGCCGCCGCCGTGCGCGAGTCGCTGCGCGGCGACGGCGTCACCGTGACCAACGTGTTCCCGGGCTTCACGGACACGGACATGATGGCCACCGAGGACGTGCCCAAGGCGAGCCCTATGCAGACCGCTGAGGTGTCGGTGGCCGCCTGGCTGGCCGGGCAGGAGAGCGTCTACCCCGACGTGTTCGCGCAGATGGTGCACGACCGCATGCGCGCAGACATCGACAGCATCGTCGACCGGCCGGCAGAGACGGTCACGGCCCTGTACCGCCAGTACCTGCTCGGGGACTAGCGCCACGCAGTCCGGCCCTGCAAACCGATGGGGCGCCGGGCCCGAAGGCCCGACGCCCCATCGAGGGGTTGTGCGACTAGCTGGCGACCACCTTCACGAACGACTTGTAGCCGTTCGGGCCGGTGATCTCGACCGGATACGTGCCGGCCTTCGCCGCGAGGAACGGCGGCAGCGTGGCCACACCCTTCTTATTGGTGCGGACCTTGCCGATGACGACCCACGAGCCGTCGATCTTCGCGCGCACCGTCACCAGGGTGCTCTTCGGCAGGCCGGTCGCCTTGACCGTCACAACCTGCCCGGCCTTGGCCGGCACCGACGGAGCCGCACTGATCCGCTTGGCCGGTGTGACCGCCGACGTGGGGGTCGTCACCGTTGCTGGGGCCACGGCCGCCACGTTGCTGGCGCCCGGCGCTGATGCCCCGGCTTGCCGCCGACAGTTGCACCGGTCGCACCCCAGAAGCCGTAGCCCAGGATGAGCGCCCTCGTGCCGCCGGCGGTCGGCCCGACGGCCGGCCGAAGCTCGAGGACGGCTGCGGTGGATCCGCCGCCACCCCCACCGGTTGCCGCGGAGCTCGACGAGCTGCTCGACGAACCGCCACCTCCGCCGATAACCGGCGGCGGGCTCACCGGACCGCCGGGTGCAGCGTAGGTGAACGCACCTGCGAGAACCGAGGCCTGGAAGTCGGGGTTTTGGACCTCGACGTCCCGAGCACCGGCCGCACCCACCGGAGTTACAGCGGTGATGGAGTTGGCGCTGAACAAGGTGATGATCGAAGACTTGCCTCCAATGATCACTGCCGCTCCGCTTTGGAAGTTGGAGCCCGTCAGCGTGACCGTGGTTCCGCCAGCCACCGGACCTGTGCCGGGGGTGATTGACGTCACGCCAGGTGCCGCCGTCGCCGCCGGCGCGAGATACGTGAAGCCACCGGCCAGGTTGCCCGACTGAGCATCCGGGTTCGTGACGACGACGTTCCGGGGTCCAGTGAGTCCGGGCGGCGTCTGGACCGTCAGCGTCCCCGCGTTCACGAACGTCACGGGTGCGGCGGAGTTACCACCGATCGTCACAGTCGCGCCGTTGACGAAGTTTGACCCCGTGATGGTCACGAGAGCCCCACCCGCCGTTGAGCCGTTTGCCGGACTCGCGGAGGTAACAGTCGGAGCCGTCGAGGGGACCGGCGCCTGATACGTGAACCCATTCGTCGCCGTTACAGACTGGGCGTCCGGGTTGGTCACGACCACGTTCACCGCACCCACCGCAAGATGCGACGCCACCGAAGGTGACACCAGCGCCGTTCTGGAAACCCGAACCGGTGATCGTCACTGTCGTGCCGCCGGCTGATGTGCCGGTGTTGGGGTTGACGGGGGTGACGGCGGCAGATGGAGCCGACGGGGCACCCGCAACGATCGAGCTCAGGTTGACCGGCGCCGAGACTCCGAACTTCACCTGCTCGATGTTGCGAAGCACATCGTTACCGTCTGGACCGCTCAAGAGAGTCGTTCCGCCCGGCCCCTGCGTGAAGGTGTAGTCCACCTGGCTGCCTGAGAAGACCGCGACGTCTATTCCCGCGTCACCCGTGTTGGGCACGATGGTCTTGACCGCGAACAGGTCAGCCGGATTCACCTCGCCTGCGAGGATGCGGGCGTTCGTGGACACTCCACCGAGTAGTTCACCGAGGCTGGCCACGAGGGACCGACCCGGCGTGAAGCCGCCGGGACCGGCATTCGGCTGAGACGGACCATTGGGCACGGATAGCTGTGCCGTGAGGTAGGCGTTGCCGTCGATCAGGTCATCGCCGCCCCGGCCCTCGAGAGTGTCGCCGCCCGACCCTCCGATGAGGATGTTGCCGTGCCGCCAACTAGTGACCCCGGCTCCGAGTAGGGCCTGCAGCCCAGTGATGCTCGGAATATCGGCCGGATCCATGCCGTCGCTGATGTCCGGCGTGATCCCAGCGAGGGTGGTGCGATCGTCACCCTTCAGGGTCTCGGGGAAGTCACCACCTGACAGTGCCTCGACATCGATGAAGCTGTCGAGCAGTAGTCCCGGATCATTCGCCGGGAGAGCCGGAGCGAAGTTGGCGGTGTCGGCAACGGACGTTCGAGACCCGTAGTAGGTCGTCCAGTCGAAACCGAGTCCACCGAGGTAGTCGTCGATCTGGGGGATCACTGTCCCGTTCAAGGCGACGTTGCTCTGGCCAACGAAGACGTCCATGCGGCCGCCGCCATCGTAGGCATCCGCGGTTCCCGGGCCGCCGATGAGGACATCCTCGCCAGGCGTGTTGATGTCGACGCCGAAGGGAGCGATGGTGTCGCCGCCGAGCGTGTCCGAACCGAAGCCGCCCTCGATCCAGTCGTCGCCGTCGTCGCCGTCGAGGCCGTCGACTCCTGGCCCGCCGAGCATGCGCTCGTTGTTCGAGCCACCCAGCGCCACCGCGCCGAGGGTTCCGGTGGACATGTAGTCCGCACCGGCATTGCCCTGCATGACATCACCATTGGGGCCACCGTCGAAGACGTCGTTGCCGGGTCCGCCGAGCATGTTGTCTGCGCCGCCGGTGTTGATGAGGATGTCGTCCCCATTGCCGCCGAGCGTGACGTCGGCGCCCTGGTCGGAGTTCAGCCAGTCACCACCGTCACCCCCTCGCAGCGTGTCATCGCCGACACCCGTGGCGACGTGATCACGACCGGAGGTGCCCCCGATGGTGACATTGAGTGATCCGCTGTAGGCGACGTCCCGCGTGTACGGGGCGCTGGCAGCGTTCTCGGAGATGCTCCCGTTGCCCGGACCCGGGTTGGGGAACGCCTTCGGAGTTGGCTGGATGCGCATATCCACCGTCATGCTCGGCACGAGGAAGATCGCAGCCGGCAGGACCTCGGCGTCGGTGTTCCGCTGGAACATCTCCGACAGGAGGTTGCCCTCGACGGCACTCAGCAGGTTCAGGCCCGCCAGACGATCGAGGTAATAGAAGCGATCGCCCTCCTGCAGGTTCTCCAGAGTGGTCTGGAACACGACATTGAATGTCGGACCAAGGATGTTGCCGGCGGCGGCATCTGGAAGCTCAGCCAGTCCGCCCATCCAAAGGTCGATATCCGAAACTCCTGTCGCGGCCGCGGGGCCGGTCATGAAGGCCGAGTTGTTGAGTAGCAATGTTGCAGCTGCCCGGCGTGCCCCGGCACTGTTCCCAGCCGCCGTCAGTGACGGGTCCTTGCCATACGCCGCGATGAAGTTGACAAGGGACTCGCCGTGACGAAGGCCGTTGCCGAACGCGGTCCAGCTCGCATAGGGCGCGAGGCCGAAGGCGGCCCGTGCCTGGTTGGGCGATGGTGTACCGGTGTCGCGGCCACGAACGATGTTCAGGACGCCGAGGTCAAGCGGAAGCCCAAGCAGACTGTTCCGCAGCGTGCTTGTCACGAACTCGTCGATTTCGCTGCCCCGCTGCGCATTCATGCCTCGGGCGACACTGCCGGCTGCCTGTGCGGCAGTGGCCTGCCCGTTTGCATTGAACGCGACCGGGCTCAGGAATGCGTTGAGCAAGGGCATTCCAATGTCCTTGCCGTTCGCATCGACGCGGTCCACGTTCTCGCGAAGCATGGAGTGGCCGAAGCGGTACACGGCATGGGCGAACTCTGCCGAGATGTCGGGGTTCAGAAGCGGATCATAAGCACCGAACGGACGGATCGCGGGCGAGAGCGTCCGGGCGAACTCCTCGAACACCGCGTGCTGGTACTCCATCTCGTTGACGAAGCGCGCGGCCTGGAACAGCCGCTCTCCGTAGGTCCAGCCGGTCGCCTCGAATCCGGCGAGCAGCTTCTGGTTTCCGGGCGCATTCACGATGCTGTCGATGTCTGCAACCAGACGGTTGTGCTCCGAGTGGAACATTGTATGGATGGCCGTGAGCCCGATGTTCTCGTTGCCTCGACCGTCCCCGGTGATGAAGTGACGTCCAAGCAGTTCGTCGTCGTAGGTGTTAGCCGGTTGCGGTGCGGGCGTTACGATGCTGTCACTATCCGCGGTCTTGCCCGCACTTGGGACAGCGCTATGGGCGATGTCGTCGAGGAAGGCGTGGCCGGTTCGGACAGCATTGGCGGGAATCGCCACGCCGCCTGGGGCCGCGGAAACAACTCCGCCGCCCTGGACGACCATCTGTGGGAACCCGTTGGCCCCTGGCAGGAAGTTGCCATATTCATCCGTCAGCAAGAGCGGGACGTTGAAGATATCCGCGTCCGTGAGGATGATGCCGAGCTTGGCCGACGCCTGCGCCTTGACCTGGCTCCAGTTCGAGATGTTGCCACCGGGTCCGTCGAGGAGGTTGCCCGACGAGGTCGGCTTGCCGTCCACAGTGGCGTACTCCCGCAGGAACACCTGATGTGACGCATGCGAGGTGTACGTCTGGTTCTGGTCGATCCACGGCGTCGTGGTGTTTTTGCCGTCAAGGTTTCCATCGACGACGGTTCGGTTTGCCGCGATGAACGACGCACCGCTGGCGCGCAATGGGTCGTCGGCAGGCAGGGGGACGATCACTACTTCGTTGCCGGTCTTGCCGACGAGGTCGAGGCCGTGATCGAAGAACTGGCCAAAGAGCGTGAACATGCCACTCGTGGGTTGCGGCAATGGCTGGCCGGGCAGCACGCCAACGGGCGGGAGGTTCGGGATGAAGGCAGTCGCACCCGGATTCTGTAGACCCTCGGCGAGCGGTCCACTGGCTACGTCGAGTGCGGCTCCCGGTCCGCCAGCGGCGGCCTGCGCAGCCGGGTTGGTGTTGGGATTCTGGTCAGCGATCAAGTTGGTGATCAGGCGCGGCTGGGAGTCCTGGACGCTTGCGCTGCGGTCGCTGTACAGGCGCGTTCCACCGATGTAGGTAGCCGGCGGAGGCAGCGGGATCGTTCCGGCTTCCGTGGCGCGCCAATTGGCCGGCGCAGGTGTCCCTCCAGGCAGCTGAAGCCTGGGGAACGGGCGATCAGCGGCGCCAAGGTCCAGGGCGCTCGGTGCTGCCATGGCAGTGACTGTGGGCGCGCCCGTGAAGAGGTTGTTGTTGCGCCCATCGACCTGGCGCAGGCCCTCGGGGATAGTCGGGTCGCTGACGCATGGGAGGACGGTGCAGTTGAGGAGCGGAGTCGGCGCGATGACCGCTCCGGCCGCGTCGGAATTGGTCGCGTGGGCTTCGGAGATCTGGATCTGCTTCAGGATGAATGCAAGGTCGTCGGCCGTGATGGATAGCCCCGCTCCCACGCCTGCAGCGTTCGCGGGCTGGGTCGACATGAGGCCGACGGGCAGGAGCGCGACCCCCAGGAGGAGGGCGGCACCCCCGGCGGTGGCGCGCGTGAGGCGCCGCTTGTTCTGCTTACCGGACATGGGGTTGCTCCTTCGGGTGGCTGGATGTGCGGAGGGGCGGTCGGGTGGTGGCTGCGGGGCGTTCGTCGGACGGGTCATCGGGGTCCTAAGGGGTCGGCAGTGATGTAGGCAGGGGGTTGCGTCCACGCGGGACATCGGATGTCGGGCGTCATGCAGCCCCCTTCTTCGCGACGAGGACCTTGAGGTACAGGGGGGACTGACCCATGGCGGTCAGTCGCATGAGGTAGCTGCCCGGAGTGGTGGCGGTGAAGGCGGGGAGCGTTACTGCGCCGCCCCAGGTCGCGCGGGCGCTGCCGAGACTCGACCACTTGCCGGCCAGCTTCACGTCGGCGACGTAGAGGGCTTGTGACGTGAGTCCCTTGAGCCGCAGGGCGACCGCGCGCTTCGCAGGAACCTTGACGACCGGGGCCTTGCTCGGCGTGGTCGCCGGGCGCAAGGCGACGGTGACCCGCTTGGCCTTGGCGGCCTGCGCTGCGGTCGGGCGGAGCCATCCCGCGCCGAGGGCGCTGCCAGCGGAGGCCTTGCCGACGGAGCCGTTGGGGAACGCGACGGTTGCAGCGGTGGCGGCATTGGTCAGGATCACCTTGGACCCCGTTGCCATGACCGTGCGGCCGCGCGACAGTGACTCGAGCGTCGTCAGTGTGGCGTCAGCGGCGACAAACACGAAGTAGGTCACGCCGGGTGTGAGCCCGGTTATCAACGTCGGCGACGTTGCCTTGGGCACTGCCCTGATGAGCGTCAGCTGATCCTCGTCGTAGACCTGCACGGTGTATGTCAGGCCCGCCGTGGCGTTGGGAGTCGGGTTGAACGACACCGAGATGGAGCCGACCGTGGGACCACCGGAGATCGATGTGATGGTCGGCGGGATCAGTTTCGTGCCGCCCAGCGAGGCAACGCCGGACTTGGGTGCTGACCGTGATGCCAGGTAGCCGCTCGATGCCTCCGCGACGATGATCACGGAGTACGTCGTCCCGGGGGTCAGTCCGATGATGTCGGTGAGGGACGTCATCGGTCGCACGGTCTTCAGGAGAGTGGCCCCGGTGGCGTCGTAGACCTCGGCGGCGTAGGTCTGGCCCGCGGGGGCATTGACGGGGCCGAGGAACAGCACGCGCAGCGAGCCGCTGCTGGTGCCGGCCTGGGCGTAGTAGACGACGGGCGCCTCGAGCTGGGTGGGTGACACGGTGATCGTCACGATGCCCTTGGCCGTTGCACCGTTGGCATCGGTCGCAGTGATCGTGTGCTCGGTCGGCGTTGTCACGGCGACCGTGGGCTTGCCGGTGATCGCGCCCGTCGTCGCCGACATCGTGAGCCCCGCGGGCAGGGCCGGGCTGACCGCGAGGGTCGTTGCGCCCACGAGCCCAGCCGTCGTGAATTCCGTTGCGGTGTAACCCAGGGTCGGCGTGATCGTGGTGCCGACGTTCGCGACGATGCTGCGTGGCGCGAGCGCGAGAGCCGTCACGGACAGCGTGATGGTCGCTGTTGCCGTAGTCGCGACGCCGCTGGTCGCAGTGACGGTGTAGGCCGCTGACGGAGCGGCCTGGGTCGGGGTTCCGCTCAGCGTGCCGGTGCCCGGCGTGAAGGTGAGCCCGGCGGGCAGGGTCAGGGGGCTGATCGCCAAGGTTGGGGTCGTCGCGAAGCCCGATGTGGTGAACACGATCGGTGTGATCGCTGAGTTGACGGCAGCAACGAGGGTCGTCGTCGCCGGTGTGGATGC
>JAPLBU010000096.1 GCA_026392575.1 Actinomycetota bacterium
GCCGATAACGATCGCCTGAGTCTCGCGCTCGACGAACAGCGACGGCCGCACATCCGCCAGCGGCATGGGGGCCGCGAAACAGCCCGTAGGCTTTGGCGCATGTTCGCCAAGAGGAAGCCTGCCAACGCCCTGCCCCCCAGCAAGTACCGGATGGGCGGCAAGCACTTCAAGAACGACGCGGCGTTCATCAAGACGGCCGTGCGTGACGTGAAGCGCCTGGAGAAGTACGCCGGCCTGACGAAGGACTCCGCCCTCCTGGACTGGGGCAGTGGCGCTGGCCGGCTGGCTGTCGGGGTGCGCGAGCACTTCGGCCGCATCGCTGACTACCACGGGGTCGACGTCCAGCCCGAGCTCATCGAGTGGGCCGACGCCAACCTCGCCGCCCCGGGCTTCCGATTCACCTGCGTCGACGTGAGCAACGAGCGCTACAACCCCGACGGCACGCCCGAGCGCACGCTCGCGGCCGATCCGGGCACTGTCGATGTCTTCTACGCCTACTCCGTCTTCTCGCACATGAACGACGAGGACACGCCCGCCTACCTGCAGCTCATCGCTGAGGCCCTCACGCCGGGGGGCAAGGCCTTCGTCACCTGCTTCGTCGAGGAGGACGTGCCTGGCTGGGAGGAGAACCCGGAGGGCTACGGCCCCCTGGAGTGGAAGGGCCGCCTGCACTGCACGCGCTTCGCCCGCTGGCACTTCGAGGACCACGTGAACGCTGCACGGCTGGCCGTCGACCGATTCGAGTACGGGCAGGAAACAGACGGTCAGAGCCTGTACGTCCTGCGGCGTCGGTAGTCGGAATCTGGCATTCCGTCGGCTAGGGTCGAACCGATCCCGATTCCGTAGGAAAGGTTCCCCATGCGTCGCTCCACGATCGCTGCCGTTGTCGCCTCGACCATCGCCCTGGCCGGTCTCGTCGGAACGGCCCCGGCCCAGGCATCCTCGGGTGGACCGTTCATCGACACCAATATGGGCATGCACGTGCCGCAGATCTCGCAGGGCGTCACCGCCACGGTCAACTACGGGTCGATCCGCCTGTGGGACTCGGGTGTGGCCTGGGGCCAGGTTCAGCAGAGCAAGAGCAAGTACTGGTGGAACGGGCTCGACGCGGCAATCGCGAACGCGAACGGCCAGGGCAAGCAGATCCTCTACGTGCTCGGCTCGACCCCCAAGTGGGCGGCCAGCAACACCAAGCAGGGCACCTACCCGAACAAGGGTGCCGCCTCAAACCCCGCGAACATGAGTGACTGGAAGAACTGGGTCACGGCCGTCGTCAAGCGCTACGGCACATCGATCGAGTCATACCAGATCTGGAACGAGGCCAACCTCACGACCTTCTGGCAGGGCACGCCCCAGCAGATGGCGGCGCTGACCCAGGCTGCGTACAAGATCATCAAGAAGTACGACCCGACCGGCAAGGTCGTCGCGGCGAGCAGCACCGTCCGCCTGCAGAGCGCCTACAAGAAGTTCTTCCCGGCGTACCTGAAGGAGCTCAAGAAGGTCGGCTGGCCGATCGACATCGTGGCGGTGCACCTCTACCCCGCGAGTACGGGCACCCCGGCTGACCGCGTGGGCTACATCAAGCAGGTACAGGCTGATATGAAGGCCGGCAAGGTCCCGGCCAGCAAGCTCCTCTGGGACACCGAGATCAACTACGGCATCGCCGGCCCCGGCCCAGGCAATCCTGACAAGAACATCGAGGGCCCGACCGCGGCTGCCTGGGTCGCCGAGACCTATCTCGACGACGTCCTCTACGGGGTCGACCGCGCCTACTGGTACTACTGGTTCCCGAGCGCGAATCTCGTCGGCATCCAGATGTACGACGGCACGCTGGGTGCCCAGGGCTACCAGACCGTGCGCAACTGGCTCAGCGGCGCGTTCTACTCATGCAACGCGGCCACAGGGACATCACCCCGAAGGTGGTGGCCTGGCTCGACAAGGGCTCGGGTACCTTTACGGTGCCCGCGAATGCGACCGTGACGTGTGATGCGCTCAACCAGTGCACGCCCGTCACCCCGGGGTCGCAAGTGACGATTGGAAGCATGCCGCAATGGTTCGGTACTCCCGCAAGCTAGTAACGGCCACCGCAGCTCTCGCCACGGTCGGACTCTTGGCGACGGCCTGCTCCTCGGGCGGTTCTGAGCCTGCGGCATCCTCCTCGGCCGCTGCCAGCGGGTCGTCATCGACCGCTTCCACGGGGTCCGGCGTGCCCTCGTCCCTCGTGGGCATGCACATCGAGGGTGCTGAGGCTGGCGCGTGGGCGTCGGCTCCCTTCGGCGCGCTACGGCTGTGGGACAACGGCACCGCGTGGTCGCAGATCGAGCTTGAGCCGGGTGTCTACAAGTGGGACAACCTCGAGGGCATCCTGGAGAACGCCCAGGCCAAGGGCATGACCGACATCCTCATGGTGCTCGGCACCACGCCCGAGTGGAATGCCAAGAAGATCGGTCCGGACGACTACCCGCAGCCGGGCGCTGCCAGCGCTCCCAAGGACCTCAAGGCCTGGGACGCGTGGGTCACCGAGGTCGCCACTCGCTACAAGGGGCGTATTACTGCTTACCAGATCTGGAACGAGGCCAACCTCAAGAACTTCTGGAACGGCACGCCCGAGGAGATGGCCGAACTCACCAAGCGGGCCTACGACATCATCAAGGCCATCGACCCGGCGGCCCTCGTCGTCGCCGCGTCGCCCTCCACGCGGCTGACCGGCCCGTTCGACAAGTTCTTCCCGGCCTATCTCGACGCACTCGCCGCTAAGGACTGGCCGATCGACGTCGTTGCGATTCACACCTACCCGGCAGCCGACGGCGATCCTGCTGCGCGTGGTGCGATCATCAAGCTCGTTCAGGACTACCTGACGGCAGCGGGCGCACCTGACCTGCCGCTGTGGGACACCGAGCTGAACTACGGCCTTGCCGGACCGGGTGACTTGCCGAAGCAGGAGATCACTACGGCGTCGATCGCTCGTACTGGTACATCTGGACGCAGAAGCCCTACGACCTGCTGGGCATCCAGGCGTACCCGGGCTCCGATGCGGAGCAGGGCTTCTTCGCGCTGGAGAACTGGGTCTTCGGATCCTCCTTCGACGGCTGCACCGACACCGCTGGAGCGGTCACCTGCAACTTCTCCAAGGACGGCACCTCGTGGGTCGTCGCCTGGGCGGAGAACGGTGATGCCCCCTACACGGCCCCGGCCGGCACCAAGCTGGTCTGCGACCCGCTGGCGAACTGCCAGGAGTCACAGGAGGGCGCTCAGATCACGCTCACCGAGATCCCGGTCCGGCTCTACCTGCAGTAATGGCGGGTAGGTAAAGATCGGGCAAGGTCAGGCGTTCGAGAACGGACGAATCGGGCTCCCGCTGCTACCGTGAGCGGGCTGGCCGATCGTAGGGAGGTGCTGCGTGTCGCTTGAGGAACGCAAGGCCCCTGCCGACGACTCGGGCGCTGCGGCGCACCAGCAGGAGCACCTGACGATCCCGCTGATGACCCCCTCGCGGATCGGCTGGTCCGAGGCGCACTCGCATCGCGACCGTCCGCACCTGCGCCGCGACCCGCTGCGCGTCTACGCGATCCGCGCCTTCCTGTTCGATCTGCTGGCTGTCATCACGGCAGGTGTCGTCGGCTTCATCCTTCGCTGGGCCATCCCCTACTCCGTCGAGCTGAACAATCCGACCTACGTGTCGCTGGTGCTGGTCGTCATCGTGTCGTGGATGGCAGTGCTGGTCCTGCGCGGCGCCTACGACACCCGCATGCTCGGCGTGGGCTCCGAGGAGTTCAAGCGAGTCGTCGGTGCATCGGCGATGGTCTTCGCGGCTATCGCCGTGTTGGCCTTTGCCTTCACACTCGACCTCTCGCGCGGCTTCGTACTGATCACCTTCGCGGTCGGTCTCAATGGCTGCGTCACGAGCGCCGCTACGGGCACTTCCTGCACCGCACCGTCGTCGTGGGTGCGGGGCCGGCGAAGGACGAGATCGTCGACATGCTCGACCGTGATCCGGTTGCCGGCTTCACCGTCGTCGACGTTATCGACGAGCCGGCGGCCGATGTGACGCCGGCGGCACTCGATGCCTGGCTCGATGAGGTCATGACGCGCATCTCACTCGAGGACGCCGACACCGTTGCTGTTGCTGGCTCCCCGGCGTTGGGGCAGCAGGTCATTCAGCGTCTCGCCTGGCGGCTCGAGGGTCCGCGCGTCGACCTGCTCGTCGCGCCGACGATCGGTGACGTTGCCGGTCCGCGCGTCACAATGCGCATGGCCGCCGACCTGCCGCTGCTGCACCTTGACGAGCCGTACCTGACGGGTCCGAAGCGCGCCATCAAGCGCACCCTCGACATCGTCATCGGCTCATTGCTCTTCCTCCTGTTCCTGCCGTTCATGATCGTCGCGATGATCGGTACGAAACTTTCGAGTCGCGGGCCGATGTTCTACATGCAGGAGCGCGTCGGTCGCGGCGGCCAGATCATCACGTTCCCGAAGTTCCGCACGATGTACGTCGGCTCCGACGCGCAGCGCGACGACATCATCGGCAAGCCCGACGAGGCGATCCTCGACCGCTACAAGCGCGATCCTCGGATCACGCCGTTCGGCCGCGTCCTGCGCCGCTGGTCGATCGACGAGATGCCCCAGGTCGTCAACGTCATCGGCGGCACGATGTCGCTGGTTGGCCCGCGACCGGTGCTCGTCGACGAGATGGCCCTTTTCGGCGACGCAGACCACCGCCGGCACCTCACGAAGCCCGGCCTCACCGGCCTGTGGCAGGTCAGTGGCCGCAAGACGGTCGACTGGGAGGAGCGGATGCGCCTGGACCTCGACTACGTCGAGCACTGGTCACCTGCCCTTGATCTCGTGATCGTGGCGAAGACCGTGAAGGCCGTCCTCGTGGGCGACGGCGCGTACTAGGGCCCTATCTATACTCGTGAAGTGACTGTGAGCCGCCCACGCCTCGTGCTGGGCGGCATTTTCGTCCTCGTGGTCGGTGGCTTCGTGCTCTGGCTGCAGGCGGGACTTCTCTACGCGATCGGGACCCTCGCCTTCGGCGGATACGGGCTCCAAAGCAACCTCACCGCTGCGGCCGACGGCGTGCAGACCGGCGAGTACTCCGATGCGCAGGCGAAGTTCGAGGCCGCGGGGATCTCGACGGAGCAGATGAACCGGTCCGTGGGACTTCCGCAACTGAACGTCGTCGGGCGGTTGCCGGGAGTCGCGGTGGCCGTGGCCAATTGGCGGCTGGCCGTCTCCGCAGCTGCCAACGTCACGTCGAGCACAGGCGAACTGCTCTCCCTTTACGGCGACCTCTCCGGCAAGGGCGGCGGCGCGAAGATCTTCTCCGACGGAGCGATCGACCTCACCCGGCTGAAGGACCTGCCGGGTCGAGTCACGTCGACCAGCGAGGGCCTGGCCTCTGCAGAGGCCGACCTGACGGCGATCCGAGCGGATGCGAAGGGCGCCGTCTTCCTCGACCGCGTGCGCGACAAGGCGCTGGCCGAGATGAAGCCGGTGCAGGAGGCGATTGAGGCGCTCGAAGGCATCGCGCCCGTGCTCCCTGAAGCCCTCGGCGCCAACGGCGTGCGGCGGTACCTCGTCGCGATCGGCAACCAGGCCGAGATGCGCGCGGCCGGCGGAGCGCCGCTGACCCTGGTGCTCGTCGAGTTCAACGACGGGCGCATCTCGATTCCCATCAAGGGCCCGACCAGCACTCAGCTCTTCCCGCCGCTCAATGCACCGGTCACCTGGTGGGGACCGGGCGGCAACCCGTTCTTCCCCGGCAATCCCCGCACCGCACCTTTCGTGGTCACCAACACGCACCCGAACCTGCTGTTCTCCGCGCAGGAGATGGCCGGGGCCTGGCTGGGTGGCAACTACCCGCCCGTCGACGGCGTCATCACGCTCGACCTCACTGCCATCGCTGCCGTGCTCGACCAGACCGGCCCGGTCGAATCCCCGGTGTACGGCACGGTCGACGGTGCCCGGCTCGGACAGATCCTGCTCATCGACGCGTACCAGACCTTCGGGCAGGAGGGGGCGACGGAGCGGCAGCAGGCCAACCAGGACCTGGTCAACGTGCTGCTCGACCGGCTGCTCGGCGGCAACGATCTGGTCGCAGCGGCGCAGGCGATTGCGAGCACCGCTCCCGGTCGGCATGTGCAGTTCTGGATGCACAGCCCAGAGCTCGAGAGCCTGGCCATCCAGGCGGATGCAGCGGGGGTGGTCGCGGATCCCGACTCGGGCGACTGGTCTGCCGTCTACACGCAGAACGGCAACCAGAGCAAGGTCGACGTCTTCCAGCAGCGCAATGTGCTCGTCACGGCGCAGGTGTCGGAGGACGGTTCGGCCCGCGTGACTCAGCAGATGACCATCACCAATGCGACGCCTCCTGACCGGCCTGAGGGCCCGCCCGAGCGCATCGGCTATGAGACATCCTGGCTCTCCGCGTCCGCCTACCGTGCTTCGTACCCCTCGGGTTTCGCCGTTCGACCCTTCCGCAACCATCCGCAACTCGGTGGCGGCTGGGTCAATGACGGATTCGGGCATCGAATGATTCGAGTCGTGGGCTGGACGGCCCCTGGCGGCCAGAACGCCGTGTCGATCAGTTATCAACTACCGGCGGGCACGTTCTCGGGTACAGATCGCGACAGCCTGCGCTACCTGCTGCAAGCCGAGCCACAGTCGCTGTGGACCCCATCGACCGTGACCGTGCAGGTCACCGCCCCCGCGGGTTGGACGCCCGTGCCGCAAGGCGGACAGGACGTGAGCGGTTCGACCGCTACCGTCAGTGCTGTGCAGTCGGCACCCGTCAACGTCGTCATGAACTTCGAGCGGTGAGCATGAGCAAGTTCCTCATCGCCATCTCCGCTGTGACAGCTATCGTCATCGCGGCCCTGTGGCTGCTCCCTGCTATCGGATTCTTCGCGGCCCTGGTGCTGCTCATGCTGCTGCCGCCGTGGGGTCGGTCGCTCACCGAACGCGCCGTGGTGTCAGGGGTGGTCCTGCTCGGCGCTGCCGCGGTCGTGTTCCCGCGCGCTGGATCCATGCCGGTCACGTCGACGAGTGCACGCATCGCCGTGAGCCTCCTCCTCCTGGGAGTTCTCGCACTGCGGTTGATACCAGCCCTGCGAGAGGTGGGCATCCCTCGGCCGACGGTCAGCGACGCGATTGCGGGCGTCCTCGGTGCCGCGAGCGCCGCCTGGCTGATGGCCGCCTACCTCGGCCGGTCCACGGTGGAGATCGTCAGCGGACTGTTCTTCAGTGGCTGGGACAACCAGGGCCACTTCATCACGTTCGCGAACACCTACGAGTCGGCCAGCACCACCTGGCCGACCATCGACGGCGCGATCGCCTGGAACCAGTGGTACCCGTCGCTGCACACCACGGTGTGGTCACTCGCCGAGCTCGCCACCCGACCTGTGGCTCCGCTCCTGGATCGGCCGGGGCTGTTGTGGCCGTTCGTGCAATGGAGTGCGATCTCGTTCGCCCTGTGTCTGGTCGCCCTGGCCTGGGTCGCCGGTGACCTCGCCGCCCGCATCGCGGGTCGAGACAAGGAGACGTGGGCCCGGCCGGTCGCCGTCGGCGTATTCGCCCTCTTCGCACTGCTCGGCAGCCCGGCACTGCTTTTCAACGCCGGCTTCACGAATTTCATGATGGGTGTCACGGTCGTCGTGGTCACGGCTTACGTCAGCGCTCGCAGCCTGCGATCGGCGCGACTGCTGGGCTGGTTCCTCATCCCGTTGGGCGCGCTCGCGGTGATCGGACTGTGGACGCCACTCGTGCTCGGTCTGGTGCCGTCCGGGATCGTCGTTGCCGTCGCCCTGCTGAAGCACCGCTGGTGGATGGGGGCCGCCTGGCTCGTCGCGAGTGCGGGACTCGGCGCCGTCATGGCGCTGACACAGATGTCGGCAATCCTGGGAGTCGAGCCGGGGCAGTCGACCGGTGACTTCACCGCCCAACTCGGTGCCGTGGGTACCGGAATGGTGCCGTTCAACCTCGGGCTCGCGCTGCTGTCGCCGGTGATCGCGGCGCTGCTGGCCGTGCTGCTGGTGCGGGCCGGCCGGTGGCCGCTGGCAGTCGCTGTTGTCGGTCCGATTGCCGGAGCCGGACTGGTCGCGGCGTACTTCGCGACGGGGGCCGATGCGGCTGATCTTGGTCGGCTGCAGTCCTACTACGTGCTCAAGCCGCTGGACGCGATGCTGCTGGCGGTCGCGACGATCATCGCGGCCCTGCTATCGGTAATGCTCGTGCGCGCGGTGCAGGGAATGTCGAAGGCCTCGTCGGCGATCGGTATCGCCCTCGGTGCCGTCATCGTGCTGGGCAGTCTCGGCTACGCCGGGGCACTGCCCGCGCAGTTCGGTGCTGGCTTCGCTGCAGCCCCGGGCATCCAGGCAGGCGCTGACCGCACGCGCGGGATCAACGACCCGTTGATCGGAGAGGCCATCATCCGCGGTCAGCAGGCGGCGGTGCCGTACCCGGAGCGCACGACGCTGCTGTGGGACGGTGCGGGCACTCTGCCCAACCTGTGGGTCGCGTCTCTGCATGGCGTGATGTCGAAGACGCAGCAGCGCTTCTACCGCGACCTGCCGCCGTTCCCTTATGGCGTGAAGACACCTGGCTACGTCGATCTCGCGCTCAACCTGAATCCGCAGATGACGGTTGCCGCACTGTGGTTCCGGCCGTCGTCGGGCGAACTCCTCGATGCCTACGCAGCCGAGCGCGGGGACGACCGCGTGCTCCCCGTTCAGGTTCCGATGCCACCGAATCTGCTGTGCCCGGAGTGCACACCCTGAGACCTCGCCTGACACGCCTCGGCGCGTCCGTTGCGATGGCCTCCCTTGCGGTCGGATCACTCGCCATGGCCACGAGCGCGGACGCGACCGTCCCGCACGCGACTCCGCATATCGATCCGGCGCCGCGGCTGCCGCGGCTGCCCGTCGTCACCGACAGCCCAGCCAGCGGCAGGACGACCCCGCGTTCGATACCGGCTGCGGCGTCGACCGCCACCGGACTGTGGCAGGTGTGGTCGACGGGCTATGGCCGCCTGTCGGGGACCCAGATCTCGATGCCGCCGGCCGGTGGCACGCCGCTGATGGGCGACTGGAACGGGGATGGGGTCGATACGCCGGGGCGGTACGAGGCCGGACAGTGGTTCGTCACCAATGCCGCCGTCGACTCGCCGCAGTGGGCGGGGCTGACGGCCTTCGGCGGTGACCCGGCGGATGTC
>JAPLBU010000289.1:0-2984 GCA_026392575.1 Actinomycetota bacterium
GCCGCTGCGGCGGCCGTGCGGCTCCGGGCCACCGAGGCGTTCCATGTCGACGTCCTCGCCGGTGACCGAGCGCACGACCTCGGGGCCGGTGACGAAGATGCGGCCAGCCGGGCCGAGGATCACGATGTCGGTGAGTGCGGGGCCGTACGCGGCGCCGCCGGCTGCTGGGCCGAGGACGACGGAGATCTGCGGGACCTTGCCGGACGCACGCGTCATGGCTGCGAATACGCGGCCAACGGCGTCGAGGCTGGCGACACCCTCGCGCAGGCGCGCGCCGCCGGAATGCCACAGGCCGACGACGGGTGCGGAGTCGGCGAAGGCACGGTCATACGCGGTGACGATGGCGCGGCACCCGTCGGTGCCCATCGCGCCGCCCTGCACGGTCGGGTCGGTGGCGAAGGCGATGACGTGCGTGCCGTTGGCCCGTCCGACCGCCGCCAGCACTCCTCTGTCGTCCTCCGGCGTGATGGCCGTGAACTGGCCGTCGTCGAAGAACGCGGCGAGCCGTACGCGCGGAGAGCGGGGGTCGATCTCCGGCTCAGTGGTCGCCGCCTGTGTCATGTCATGCACTCCTGAATACGAGGGCGACATCGTGGCCGCCGAATCCGAACGAGTTGTTGATCGCAGCGATATCGCCATCAGGCAGTGCCCGCGGTGTGCCAGCGGCGACGTCGAGGGTCGAGCGAATGCAGGTTCGCGGTCGGCGGGACCAGCCGGTCGCGCAGGGACAGCAGCGTGAAGATCGACTCGATGGCGCCCGCGCCGCCGAGCAGGTGGCCGGTCATCGACTTGGTGCCGGTGATCACGACGCCGTCGGTGTACGTGCCGAGGGCGCCCCGGATGGCCACCGACTCCGCGATGTCGCCCTGTGGCGTGGAGGTGGCATGTGCGTTGACGTGGACGATGTCGGCCATCGTCAGGCCGGCATCCTCGACGGCGAGGGTCATGGCGCGTGCGGCGCCTAGGCCCTCGGGATCGGGCTGGGCGATGTGGTGGCCGTCGGACGTGAGCCCGGAGCCGCCGTAGATGCCCAGGACCTTTGCGCCGCGGGCCGCAGCGAACTCGGCGGACTCGAGAACGAGCACGCCGGCGCCTTCGCCCATGACGAAGCCGTCGCGGTCGATGTCATAGGGCCGCGACGCTGCCGTCGGGTCGTCGTTGCGGGTCGACAGGGCGCGCATCGCGGCGAACCCGGCCATCGGGATGGGGTGCGCGGCCGGTCTGGATCATCCGAGCGGCGTAGGAGACAGCCTCGGCTCCGGAGGCGCAGGCGCTGACGGGAGTGTGGACGCCCGCGCGGGCGCCGACCTCGAGCCCGACGATCGCGGCAGATCCGTTGGGCATGATCTGGGTGACCATGTGCGGGGAGATGCGGGACGGGCCCCGCTCGAGCAGGGTGTCGTAGGAGTTCATCAGCGAGATCAGGCCGCCCATGCCGGTGGCGATGACCGCACCGAGTCGCTGGGGATCCACCTCGGGCGAGCCGGCATGGGCCCACGCCTCGCGGGCCGCCACGAGGGCCGCCTGCTGCGAGCGGTCGAGCTTGCGCGCCTCGACGCGGTCAAGGACCTCGGCAGGGTCGACAGCCATGATGCCGGCGATCTTGGACGGCTGGACGTCGGCCCAGGGCTCCTCGATCGCGCGGATGCCGGACACGCCGGCAAGCACGTTCCGCCAACTGCTGGCCACGTCCCCGCCGACCGGCGAGGTCATCCCGACCCCGGTGACTACGACCTGACGCGTCATGCCTGTTCCTTCCGAAGTACGTACCCGTCGGTCTTGAGGTTGGCGGCGGTTCCGGGGGTCCGGAACGCCACCAACCTCAAGACCGGCACGGAGTGGTGATGACTACTTGTTGGCCGAGATGTAGTTGACGGCGTCGCCGACAGTCTTGAGGTTCTTGACCTCGCTGTCGGGAATCTTCACGCCCCACTTGTCCTCGGCCGCCATGACGACCTCGACCATCGACAGCGAGTCGATGTCCAGGTCGTCGACGAACGACTTGTCGGTCTGCACGTCCTCGACGGGAACGCCGGCAACCTCGTTGACGATGATGGCGAGGCCATCGAGAATCTCCTGGCTCATGTTCTTTCCTTTCGGTATCTGAATGTGGACGAGTGGTGCGGGTTAGCGGTCGAGCGATCGTGCAGCCGTGCGGTGGGGCGTTCGGACGAATGGCTAAGGAAGGATGACGACCTGCGATGCGTAGACCAGGCCGGCGCCGAAACCGATGAGCAACGCGGTCCCGCCGTGCGGGGCCTCGCCGGTCTCGAGCATCCGATCCATCGCCAACGGTACCGATGCCGCCGAAGTGTTACCGGTGTACGCGATGTCGCGGGCCACCGGCACATGGGCCGGCAGCTTCAGGGCTCGCACCATGGCGTCGGTGATACGCATGTTGGCCTGGTGGGGAATGAAGGCGTCGAGGTCATCGGCGCTGACGCCGGCCACGTCGAGGGCGCGCTGGCAGGCCTTCGCCATCTCGCCCACGGCCCAGCGGTATACCTGCTGGCCCTGCATCTCGAGCGTCGGGAAGATCGGGCCGCCGTTGTCGCGGTAGTCGATGAGCGACTGCGTCATCGTGATGGCGTCCTTCTGCGAGCCATCGGCACCCCACACGACCGGTCCGATGCCCGGGGTGTCGGACGGGCCGACGACGACGGCACCGGCACCGTCGGCGAACAGGAACGCGGTGCCGCGGTCAGCCGGGTTGACCCAGTCGGTCAGCTTCTCGACCCCGATGAGCAGCACGTAGCGCGCGCTGCCGCCGCGGATCAGGTCGTTGGCGATGGCGAGGCCGTAGCAGAAGCCCGCACAGGCGGCCGAGAGATCGACGGCTGCCGCATTGCGCGCGCCGATGCGGTCGGCCACCTCGGCTGCAGCTGACGGCGTGGGGTACGGATGGGTGACCGTGCCGATTATCACCATGCCGATCTGGTCGGCAGGAATCCCTGATCGTTCGAGGGCGACGAGGGCCGCCGAGA
>JAPLBU010000289.1:2990-5518 GCA_026392575.1 Actinomycetota bacterium
GCGAGGTCGACGACGCTCTCGTCCTTGGCTGCGTAGCGGCGCTCGATGATGCCGGAGCGCTCCCGGATCCACTCATCGGATGAGTCGATCAGGTCGACGATCTCGGAGTTGGGGACGATGCGGGCCGGGCGGTAGGCGCCGACGGACAGGATGCGCGCGTACTCGACGCCGACGGACGGCGTGATGGTTGCGCTCACGCGTGTGCCTCCTGGGCGATCGGGTGCAGTCGGACGATGGGCTGGCCGGGGGCGACCGGGTCGCCGTCCTCCACGAGCCACTCCACGACCGTGCCGCCATGCGGGGCGACGACGGGGATGGTGTCGCGCAGGGTCTCGACGGTGCCGATCGCGGCGTCGATGCCGAGGTCGTCGCCCGTGCGGGCATCGGTGCCGAGGCGGAAGGCGCCCTTGATGGGTGCCACCACGAGGCGCCAGGTGGGCTGGTTGTCGAGGTTGGCTGGTCGGCCGTGCTCGTTGATCAGCTTCCAGGCCGCGGGGAGGTCGTCGGGTGTCTTGACGGCCAGGGTCTGCACGCCGGGCAGGGCCCGCTTGACGAGTCCGGTGAGGGCACCGGCGGGCGGGATCTCGATGACGGCGGTGACGCCGAGGTCGGCCATCGCCGACATGCACAGGTCCCAGCGCACGGGGTTGCTCACCTGCGTGACGAGGCGCTTGAGGACCTCGCGGCCGTCGTGGATGACGCGGCCGTCGGCGTTGGAGAGCAGGGACAGGCGCGGATCATGCGTGGTCATCGACCGCGCGTAGCCGCCGAGGACGCCGACGGCGGGGGCCATGTGCTGGGTATGGAAGGCGCCGGCGACCTCGAGGGGCCGGACGCGGGCACCCTCCGGCGGATCGGCGGCGAAGGCCGCGAGCTGCTCGAGGGTTCCGGCGACCACGATCTGGCCGGCGCCGTTCATGTTGGCGGGGGTCAGGCCGTGCTCGGCGGCCTTCGCGACGACAACATCGGCCTCGCCACCGAGGACGGCGCTCATGCCGGTGGGGGTGACGGCGGAGGCAGCCGCCATCTGTCGGCCGCGCTCCCGCACGAAGACCATCGCCTGCTCGGCCGTCAGGACACCGGCGCCCACGGCCGCGGTGATCTCGCCGACGGAGTGCCCGGCGCCTACGCCGATGCGGGCGAACGCGTTGCCGGGATGGGGGAACAGGCTGAGGAGGGTGACCAGGCCGGCGCCGACGATGAGGGGCTGGGCGATCGCCGTGTCGCGGATGGTCTCGGCGTCCGAGACGGTGCCGTGCTCCACGAGATCGACCCCGCTGACGACCGACAGCCAGTCGAGGCGTTCCCGGACACCGGGGACCTCGAGCCAGGGGAGCAGGAATCCGGGCGACTGGGAGCCCTGACCGGGCGCGACGACAACGAGCACTCTCGTAGCCTTCCGTGGTCCGGCTGCCGACGGCGCTGTTGAGCCAGCCAATCTCATGCCGCTTGATTTGTAGGAATCCTACAAGAAGGTGGTCGGACTGGGTCAGGTCGGCCAGTCGGCGCCCTCGTCGCCCAGATCATCGGCCAGCCGACCCAGGACCAGGCCGACCCGCAGGGTGAACGCCCCTCGGGCGTCGGTGGGGCTGAACCCCGTGACATCGGCGATCCGGCGCAGGCGGTAGCGCACGGTGTTGGGGTGGATGAACAGGCTGCGTGCGGTGGCCTCGAGGGACGGCGTGCGCTCGAGGTAGGCGCAGGCGGTGTCGTAGAGGGCGGCGTCGGCGAGGAGGGCGCGGTGCACGACCTCGGCCAGCACTTGAGCGGCCTCCCGATCGCCCGCTAGGGCTCGCTCGGGGAGCAGATCGACCGCCGCCACCGGCCGCGGTGCATCGGCCCAGCCCCAGGCGGCGCGCAACCCCGACATGGCCGACCGGGCAGCCCGCGGGACCTGCGCGAGGGCACCGACGAGTTCGCTGACGACGACCGGCCCGGGTCCGAAGTGCGGGGTCAGCAGCCGGGCGGCCTTCAACGGGTCGTCGCCACCACCGACAACGGCAAGCAGCGTGGTGCCATGGATCCCTGTGAGCAGGTCCAGCCGCTGATGAACGGCCGCCGAGCGGCGCGGCGCCGGCCATGACCATCAGTGACTCGCGGCCGGACCAGCCAAGTGCCGCAACGCGGCCAAGGACCGATTCATCGACCTCGTCGCGAAGGAGCGCGTCGACGACGAGGGCCTCAAGCCTGGCGTCCCATGCACCGCGAGCCTCCGCGGCGCGCGCGTACACCTCGGCTGCAGAGAACGCGATCTCACGCGAGTAGCGAAGGACCGCGATGCGCAACTGAGGCTGGTCCGACTCGGTGGCGAGTTGATCGATCGCCGACTCGACGACACCGACCGTCGTGCGCACCAGGTCGACCGCCTGCTCGAGCGAGATGACGCGTGCGAGCTCACGCGGTGCTGCACCGAACACGTCGGCCGTTAGAGCCGGGGCCGGATCCGGTGATGTGTACCAGTCGATGAAAGCCGTGATGCCGGCCTGCGCGACGAGCGACACCCACGAGCGCTCCTCGGGGCCGAGTTC
>JAPLBU010000033.1 GCA_026392575.1 Actinomycetota bacterium
AGGTCAAGCCGGCAAACCTGCCCGCGGACATGGCGACCCTGCCGGAGAACACCTGGGTCACCATCACCGGCACCTGGGCGCCGGGCGGTGGAACCGACCCGTCCACAGCGATACCGCTCGTGGACGTGGAAGACATCAAGGTCGTCCCGCAACCTGAGAACCCCTACGACTGATCGTCACTCGGAGTTCGTCGCCTTGGTCCCGCACCGGGGGCGGGCATTAGGGCAGGGGAGATGGGGCCCTGGCGGCGCATGTCCGACACAGGCCGAAGATGTCGAGCGTGTGGCTGACGTCCACGAAGCCGTTGTCCACGCCGACCTTGTGCGTCCAGCGTTCCACCGCTGGACCGTCGACCTCGATCGTCAGGCCGCACACCCTGCACACCAAGTGGTGATGGTGCCCGGTTCCCTGACCGCAGCGCCGGTACAGAGACTGCCCATTGCTTGCGAGGATCACGTCGATGTCGCCAGCCGCGGCCATCGCCTGCAAGGCGCGGTACACGGTCGCCAGGCCGACGTTCTGCCCGTCGTGCCGGAGCAGGTCGTGCAGCTGCTGCGCCGAGCGGAAGTCGTCGACCGAAAGGAGCAACTCGGCGACGGCGGCACGCTGCCGGGTCGCCCGCGTCCCGGACGCGCGTCCGATGGGGGTCGATCGGACATCGCTGCCCGTCGGGGGTGCGGCCACGATCGTCCTCCGGTGTAGCGGGATGGACCTTGCCGTGATCCTAGGCGCGGGCGCTTGCTTCTGTCGCGAGTCGCGAGGTCGTGCACAGAAAGATAATGACAATCATTCTCGATAATGGTTGGATACTAGACATGCCGCCATCCCGGCGCCATGCGGGCCACATCAACCGTTGATGGGATACACGTGAATCGCTGTCTGACTGTCCCCCTCGCCATTGCTTTGGCCGCGGCGGCGCTTTCGGGGTGCGCCTCATCAGCGGCACCTTCCTCGACGTCGTCGTCGACCACCGCCTTGGGCGACGCCTGCCCGACGGCGCCGGTGCCGGTCGTTGTCAGCGTTGATCAATGGGGAGACATCGTCCGGCAGCTGGGTGGCGCGTGCGCAGAAGTGACGATCGTCGTCGCGGGCACGTCGATTGATCCCCATGACTACGAGCCGACGACTGGTGATATCGCGAAGTTCACCGGCGCGCGACTTGTGGTCGTGAACGGCGCCGACTACGACCCGTGGGCCGAAAGGGCGGTCGAGGCGCTGCCCGCAGCCCCGACCGTCATCGATGCGGCCGAGGTGAACGGCGTCGAGGGAGGCGTGAACCCCCACCTGTGGTATAGCCCCGACTACGTGGAGGCCACGGCCGCCGCGGTCACCGCGGCGCTCAAGGACGCGGCGCCTGCTGCGTCGTCCTACTTCGACACCCAGGCGGCGGCCTGGCAGGACAGCATGAAGCCGTACTTCGCCCAGATCGCCGCCGTCAAGTCCGCCGCGAGTGGCGCCACCTACGGGGCGACGGAGTCGGTGTTCGACTACATGGCGCAGGCATGCGGCCTGGTCAACACGACGCCGCAGGGCTACCAGAACACGGCCGCCGCAGAGAGCGACCCCGCACCCGGCGACGTCCTGGCGTTCAACACGGCGCTAACTGACGGGACCATGCAGGTCCTGATCTATAACACCCAGACCGAGGGAGCCATCCCCGAGCAGATCAACGCCACCGCGACCCAGGCCGGCGTCCCGATCGTCGACGTCACCGAGACTGTCGCTCCCGGCTTCACGACCTTCGCCGACTGGCAGATCAGCCAGCTCCAAGCACTCGCCACGGCCCTGG
>JAPLBU010000418.1:0-2188 GCA_026392575.1 Actinomycetota bacterium
CGCCAGAGCATGCCGACTACCCGTTACCCGGGCTGGCGGCCGGCGTTGCCGCGGTCTCCGTCGTCGGTGAGTCGGTTGGCACCGTGTCGGTGGACGCTCCGCTGCCGGCCCCGCCCAGGGGCGCCGGTGCCGGCGTCGTGTCGAGGACGCCCTTGGGGGGCAGCACCGAATCGCGCGGATCCACGCGCGGTGGCTTCGTTACGACACCCACCACGCTGAGCTGTGAGACATCGACGAAGGGCCGAACGGTCGCAACGCGGGTGAGCTGCCCCGGAGCACCGCTCACCTCTGTGACCTCACCGATCGGCAGGCCAGGGGCAAACGGTCTCCCCCCCTTGGAACCGAAGGTGACGAGTGAATCCCCCACTCGCACGTCGGCCATCGGGCCGAGAAGCTGAAACTCGAGCGAGTCCTGACGACCCGAACCCGAGACGATGCCGATCTCCTCGGTTCCCGCAATGCGGCCGCCGACAGCAGACGTCGCATCGACGATGAGTACGACAGTTGATGTGCTGGCTGTGGTCTTCAGCACCCGCCCTACCAGGCCCTGCCCATTGATGACGGTCATGTCCGCCTCTATGCCGTCGTTGCGTCCGGCATCGATTGTCACCGTCCAGGAGAAGTCCTGCGAAGGACCAACGGCGATCACCTCGGCCGGCACGAAGCGGTACTGCCCGACGCTCGACACTCGAAGCAGGTCATCGAGCGCATTGGCGCGCGCCCGGTCGTTCTTCAGGGTCTCAAGCTCGCTCTGCAGGCTGTCGTTCTCCGTCTGGAGGGCATCGATCTTCGTCGCCTGGTCGCGCATGTCCGACCACCAACTGCTCGCTCCGGTGATCGGAGAGAAAACCGTGGAGGCAGCCCGCTCCAGCCCGCCGAGCCCGTTTGCGGCGATGTTGCGGACACCCGTGAGTGGGCCTTGCCCACCCCGAAGGTCGAGGATGACGAAGGTCAGCGATGCCACGACCAAGACCGCAAGCAGGATGCGGGTACGGCGCGACAGCATGGGCTAAGTGTCTCCAGTCGGGCCGAAGCCCCGCAGGTGCGTTAGCGGCGAGGCTCCGAGATGAGCACCTGCTGCAGAGCCTCGAACTCCTCCACGCACTTGCCCGAGCCGAGCGCCACGCACTCGAGCGGCCGGTCGGCGATGATGATCGGCATGCCGGTCTCGTGCCTGAGGCGCTCGTCGAGTCCGCGCAGGAGCGCACCGCCGCCGGTCAGCACGATGCCGCGGTCCATGATGTCGCCGGACAGTTCGGGGGGCGTTCGGTCGAGTGTCGCCTTCACAGCGTCGACGATCGCGTGCACGGGCTCGTCGATCGCGCGACGGATCTCCTCGGCCGACACCACGATCGTTCGCGGCAGACCGGTGATGAGGTCACGCCCGCGGATCTCAGCATGCGGCTCGTCCGGCATCGGGAACGCGGAGCCGATGGCGACCTTGATCTCCTCGGCCGTGCGCTCGCCGAGCATCAGCGAGTACTCCTTCTTTACGTACTGGATGATCGCATTGTCGAGCTCGTCGCCGCCCACGCGCACGGACAGTGAGCACACGATGCCGCCGAGGGAGATGACAGCGACCTCAGATGTGCCGCCGCCGATATCGACGACCATGTTGCCGGTGGGCTCATGGACCGGCAGTCCTGCACCGATCGCAGCCGCCATCGGCTCCTCGATGATGAAGACCTTGCGGGCACCGGCCGCATAGCCGGCATCCTTGACGGCACGCTGCTCGACGCCGGTGATCCCGGACGGCACGCAGACGATGAGCCGCGGCTTTGCCAGATGGCGGCGCTTGTGCACCTTCTGGATGAAGTAGCGCAGCATGCGCTCGGTGGTGTCGAAGTCGGCGATGACGCCGTCCTTGAGTGGCCGGATGGCGACGATGTTGCCGGGCGTGCGGCCGATCATGCGCTTCGCCTCGGACCCGACCGCCAGGATGCCGCCGGTGTTGTTGTTGATGGCCACCACCCCTGAGGCGCTCAACATCGGCATGGGTCTGCTGATGTTCATCTCCGGCATCGAGTTGGGGTATACCCCGCTGGAACCCAGCATCAGCGTCAGCGTCCTGCTTGGATTGATGACGTTGCTGGTCGGGTTTGCCATCGCCTACCTCACGCTCGCGGATGGCAGCGTCCTGCTCGAACAGATCAAAGTGGAACTCCCGGTGCGGGCGCACCTGCCGCGC
>JAPLBU010000418.1:2225-2837 GCA_026392575.1 Actinomycetota bacterium
AGGATGAATAAGCTCGTCATGCGCAACAACACTCTTCTGTGCGAGGGAACTCACTCAATATGATCCCGGCGCCGCTGCTCATCATAGTCGTGCCGATCGTCGCGGCTATCCCGGCCTACTTTCTGCGGCGCTGGCGTGTGATCGAAGTGTTCATCGCCGCCATCGCGTGCGGGTTCGTCATCCTGCTGCTCAGCCGCCCTGTGGACGCAGGCACGGGCGCCACATTCAGCCTGGGCGGTTTTACCATCGATCTGCAAACGCCCGTCAACATGTTCGGTCGTGTGCTCGCGGTGCGCATGTCAGATCGCATCCCGCTCCTATTGCTTTTCAGCGTAGCACTGGCGCTGTTCCTGCTTGGCCTGACGGTGTCGCAGGGCTGGACTTTTATACCGCTTGGGCTTGGCATCCTGGCGCTCGTCAGCACCGGTTTGATGATTCGCCCATTTGTGTATATGGCGCTTGCATTCGAGGCCGCAGCCGCCGTCGCCGCCATCATGATCCAGGCCGAGCGAAACGGCAAAGACAGCACGCGCGGCGCAATGCGCTACCTGATCATCAGCACAATCGCCCTGCCCGCCTTCCTCGGCGCTGGTTATGCGGTTACGCAGGCCG
>JAPLBU010000417.1 GCA_026392575.1 Actinomycetota bacterium
GCCGAGGTCGCGTCGGCCGCCAGTGGGGGCAGCCATCGCCACGCTGGTCAGGCGCACGAGCAGGGTTCGGTCGCCGCCACGGCGGATGAGCCGGACATCTCTATGGGTCGGCCCGGTCTGGTCGGAGCTATCGATCAGTTGGCGGACGGCCTCGGCGTCTTCCGGGTGGACGAACCGCATCAGGTCGGTGTCAATGGCATGGTCCAGATCGAGACCGAGCAGCTCGCACCACGCGCCGTTGGCGTCGTTGACCATCAGGCGCAGGGTGCCGGTGGCATCCGCGTATCCATCAGTTGAGGCAGCCAGGATGATCCGCGCGGTGGCGACGGGGGAGTAGGTGAACAGGCTCTTCGTGAGCGCCTCGGATTCGGCTCGTCGGGCGAGTTCCTGACGGACGGCAAGAGCGGCTGCGAGCAGGGTGAGCGCGACAATAGCGATGATCGCCTGTCGGGTGCGCCACGTCACTGGCTCGGCATCTGACAGGGTGGCAAAGCCGGCGGTGACCGCGGGGATCTGGATCAGGCCAAGGCCGACGGTGCCGTACAGGAGGCCGACGGCGAGAAGCAGGATGCCCAGCGCGTAGCGACCGATGAAGACGAGGAAGGGTGTCTCTCCCATGAGTGCGTCGGTGGTCGCCGCCACCGCGGCCAGGATCGTGAGGATAAGCAGCCCGACGTAGCCGAGCATCCACGGCCGGAGCCGTCGGGGCCACCTGATGACGGTCGCCATCGGCACGACGAGCACGACGGCGACGAAGTCGGCCGGGAACCACGTGCTGAACGTGGTGAGGGGATCGATGCCCACCGTGAGCCAGTTGACGGCTGCGCCGAGGCCCGCGCCGATGCCGCAGCCGATGACACCCGCGATGGCGAGGGATGCCACATCCCTCGGCCGATCGAATCTCTCAGCCGACAGGCGCAGGAGCAGCCAGGCGATGATGATCGCCTCGACCGCATTCGCCGTGCCGGCAAGCAGGACGGGGCCGAGCGCGGCATGGGTGACCAGGGTGGTGCCGGCGGCGCCGACGAGCATGCCGGCGAGCACCGCCCACCACAGGGCGCCGGAGCGGACCCGCAGCAGGATCGCGACGGCGAGGCCGATGGGCAGGTAGAGGGATGCCATGCCGTGGGAGTTCTCGACCGTCAGGCTGCCGATGGCGCTGCCAAGGGCCCAGGCGACCGCCGTGATGAGCAGGACGAGCCCGAAGGCCCGCACCGTCGGCCGTGCGGTCACGTGGGGTCCAATCGAGATGCTGGTGGCGCGGTGGCCGGAGGGGCTTTTCAGGAGGCTAGCGGCATCTGCGGGTCCGCACTTTTCGCAAACGGGGCGAAAGCGGCCAAACCGCCTTGTCAGTTCAGGAAGCGGAGAGCGTTGCCGCCGAGGATCGCCCCACGGTCGGCTTCAGTGAGATTCGCCCGCCGCACGACAGCGCCGGCCGGGCGCTCGCCGAGCGGGTACGGGTAGTCGCTGCCCATCATCACGTTCTCCGCGCCGAGGGTGTCGACGAGCAGTCGCAGGGCCGGATCGGAGAAGACGACGGTGTCGACGCTGAATCGCCCGATGTACGACGACGGGGCTGCTGTGCTGAGCCCCTGCACGACATCGCCGCGCTCGTGCCAGGCGTTGTCGGCGCGGCCAAGCCAGAAGGCGAACGAGCCGCCGCCGTGCGCGAAGGCGATGCGCAGCGACGTGGGCAGCCGGTCGAATCCGCCGCCGAGGATCAGCGCAAGGATCGACAGGTGCGTCTCGGCGGGCATGCCGACAAGCCACTGCGCCATCCACCGATCAAGGCGCGGTGACGAGGGCATGTCCCACGGGTGGACGAAGACGGGCACGTTGGTCTCCGCGCAGTGCTGAAGGAACTCGATGACACCGCCGGCATCAAGATCGGCATCGCCGACGTGGTTGCCGATCTCGACTCCGCGATGCCCGTTGGCGATGCTCCGGTCGAGCTCGCGGCAGGCCGCCTCGGCATCCTGCAACGGGACCTGGCAGAAGGGGATCAGCCGGTCGGGCTGCTG
Source organism: Actinomycetota bacterium (assembly GCA_026392575.1). Lineage (GTDB taxonomy): Bacteria > Actinomycetota > Actinomycetes > S36-B12 > S36-B12 > UBA10649. Next base: position 2,022 of record JAPLBU010000417.1, read on the forward strand.
CGCGGTGATCTCGAGTGCGAGGTCGTTGAAGATGCCGGCCACGGCCGTCGCCTGCGCGGCGGTGCGACCGTAGGCGAAGAAGACCGGCGTCGGTGACACGACCTCCACGTCGACACCGTCGATCGCCATATCGGCGAGCCGCTGGTCGGCGTTCCAGCAGGCATCGGTGATGGGCCGGAACTCGCGCTCGCCCAGCATGATCGCCGCCGCCGTCGCGGAGTCGACCCGCAGTGATGGCCAGTCCGAGCCCCCGCACACGTCAGCGAGATCGGGCCAGCCCTGCGGGACGTAGTGCGAGTGGACGTCGACAACCGGCACGGGCGTGGCTCAGCCCTTGCCGGGGTGCACGGCGCCGCAGTTGCCGCAGGTGCGGGCGTCCTGGTCGGCGTAGAACGACTCGAAGATGGGCGGCAGGTCGGTGACGATGTCGGTCACCTGCAGCTCGACATCGTGGATCTTGTGGTTGCACTCGAGGCAGTACCACTGGAAGTGCTCGAGCACTCCGGTCTCACGCGGCTTCTCGAACACGAGACCGATGGAGCCGGCCTCGGGACGCTGCGGGGAGTGGGGGATGTTGCGCGGGAGCACCCACATTTCCCCGGGGCCGATCGTGACGGTCTGCTTGCCGTCTGGCGTCTGCAGGTCGACGTGCATGGTGCCGGTGAGCTGGTAGAAGACCTCCTCGTAGGGCTCCTGGTGGTAGTCGGTGCGCTGGTTCGGGCCGCCGACCACCATGACGATGAAGTCCTGCTGGCCGGGGAACACCTCCTTGTTGCCGACCGGGGGCTTGAGGTGCGGTCCGTGCTCCGCGAGCCAGGAATTGAAGTCGAGGGTTGTCGTCAGGTCAGACATGCGTATCTCCCGGCTGGTAGGCGACGGCCTGAATCTCGATGAGCAGGTCAGGGTGGGGCAGCTGATGCACCGCGACGGTCGGCGTAGACCGCGTTGTAGGCGGCGAAGTCGGCCATGTCCACGAGATAGGACGTGACCTGCACGAGGTCGCCGAGCCCGGCACCTGCGTCGGCGAGGATGTCGCGGATGTTCTCGATCACCGCACGGGTCTGCGCGGAGACATCGAGGACCTTCGTGCCGTCGATGACGTCGACGCCGACGAACGTGTCGTCGGGCCTTCTGCTGGACGTGCCGGACACGTAGATGAAGTCACCGGCGCGCTTCGCGTGCGGGAAGCGACCGCGCGGCTTGGCCTTGCCGACGACCAGATGGCTCTGGCTGCTCATCAGTCGTCCGAGCCCGACGCCCGGCGCAGGAGGGCGGTTGCGAGGGTGGCGACGGCGATGACGGCGCCACCGGCTGCGATGGCCATCACGCGCTGCTGCTTCTTCGCTCGCTCGATGACTTCC
>JAPLBU010000151.1:0-3824 GCA_026392575.1 Actinomycetota bacterium
CTTCTGCTCGGACAGGAACCCGGCCAGCTTCGCGCCGCCGTCTCCCTCATCGGTGACGATGACACCGGCTGCCTTCGCGGGGCGTGCCGCGAAGTCGGCGACGGCCGTCCACGCTGCGGCTGCACCGACAGCGGCGGCATCAACTCCGGTGTCCGACACCGACAGGGTCTCGACCGGCTTCTTCTTCGCGGCCATGATCCCTTTGAAGGACGGGTAACGCGGCTCGTTGATCTTCTCGACCACGGAGACGACGCACGGGAGCGCTCCCGTGACAGTGGTGAAGCCGGTCTCGGTGACGCGGTCGATGGTCACGTCGGTGTCGGTCACGTCGACGCGCTGGGCGAAGGTGAGTTGCGCCCAGCCGAGTCGCTCCGCGACCATCGCCGGGACCACGGACATGCGTGCGTCGGTGGACTCCGAGCCGAAGATGACGAGGTCGATAGCGCGGCCGGAGAGGGCCGCTGCGAGGACTGCACTCGTCGCGATCGCATCGGACCCGTGCAGTGCGGCGTCGAGGATGTGGATGCCGGAATCCGCGCCCATGCTCAGGGCCTTGCGGACGGTCTCAGCGGCACGCTCCGGGCCCATGGTGACGACGACAACCTCGCCACCGTGCGCCTCGACCAGCTTCAGGGCCTCTTCGACGGCGTACTCGTCGAGCTCGTTCATGACGCCGTCGGCCGAATCACGGTCGAGGGTGGAGTCCTCCGGTAGCAGCCGCTTCTCGGCCCAGGTGTCGGGGACCTGCTTCACGCACACCGCGATCTTCATGGGGGACCTCTCTTGAACCGACGGACACAACTCCACCACATTCTTGCCTGTCCAACTATATGGTGTCCATGTAAATCGGCGAGAGGAACCCCGTGCAGTCAATCGAGTTGGCCCGACGCGCCCGGATCAGCGCGCTCACCATGTGTTCGACCTCCGGCGCCTCCCACATCGGGGCGGCCCTGTCGGTCATCGACATCCTCGCCGTCCTCTACGGGCACGTGGCCGATGTCGCCCCACACCGGACCGATGACCCGGCCCGGGACATCGTCCTGGTCTCGAAGGGACACTCCGCGTCGGGCGTCTATGCAGTGCTCGCGCACGCCGGCTACCTCCCCCTCGAATGGCTCGACGACTACTACCTCGACGGATCCCACCTCGGCGGGCACGTCACCGCCCATGGCAACCCCGGCGTGGAGCTGTCGACCGGCGCCCTGGGACATGCACTCCCCTTCGGCGTGGGTCGAGCGCTGACAGACAAGCTCGACGGAGTCGATCGTCGAGTCTTCGTCGTCCTGTCGGACGGCGAGTGCGCGGAAGGCAGCAACTGGGAAGCCGCCCTCATGGCTGCCCACCACTCGCTGGGCAACGTGACGGTCGTCATCGACCGCAACCGACTGCAGATCCTCGGGCGTACGGAGGATGTCCTCGGCCTCGAGCCCTTCGCGGACAAATGGCGGGCGTTCGGCTGGGAAGTCGACGAGATCGATGGCCATGACCATGTGCAACTGACCGAGGCGTTGCGCGTTCGCAGCGACCGCCCTCGCGCCATCGTCGCGAACACGACCAAGGGCAAGGGCGTGGACTTCATGGAGGACAAGGTGGAGTGGCACACCCTCGTACCCACCGCTGACCACCTGGCACTCGCATTGGCGCAGCTCCAGACCAACACGACGGAGGTCCAGGCGTGAGAGACGCATTCGTCAAGAAGCTGAACGAGAAGGCCGCAGACGACCCCAACATCATGCTGCTGGTCGGAGACCTCGGCTTCGGAGTGGTCGCCGACTTTGGAGATACGTACCCGAAGCAGTTCCTGAACTGCGGTGTCGCCGAGCAGTCGATGGTCGGCATCGCGGCGGGCATGGCGGCCTCCGGGCGACGCCCATTCGTCTACTCCATCGCCAACTTCCCGACGCTGCGTCCACTGGAGCAGATCCGCAACGACATCTGCTACCACGGCCTGAGCGTCACCATCGTCTCCGTCGGAGCCGGCCTCGCGTACGGATCACTCGGCTACACCCACCACGCGGTCGAGGACATCTCGATCCTGCGGTCCCTGCCCGGGATGCGAGTGTTCTCCCCCGCGGATGCTCTCGAGTGCAACGCCGCCGTCGACGAGATCCTCGCAACTCCTGGCCCCGCGTACCTGCGCCTGGGCAAGAACCGCGAGCCGCTCGTCAATCCCACCCAGCCAGACCTCTCGCGAGGCGAGCCGATCCTCATCCGAGACGGCAGCGACGTCACGCTGATCGCCGCCGGTCCGATCATCACCCAGGCACTCGAGGTGGCCGAGAACCTCGTGGCCTCAGGCGTCTCCGTCCGCGTCGTCAGCTGCCCGGTGATCAAGCCGCTCAACGCGGAGGCCATCCGTTCGGTCGCCGAGGGCACCGTGGGCATCGTCACCCTCGAGGAGCACACCATCCTCGGCGGCTTCGGCAGCGCGGTGCTCGAGGGCTTTGCCGTCCGCGGGTGGCGCACGCCGATCCTGCCGCTCGGACTGGAGGATGCCGCGACGCACATCATGGGCAGCCAGGAGTGGATCCGCGAGCGCGCCGGACTCGCCACTCCATACGTTCAGCAGCGGGTGGCCACGTTCGCGGAAGAGAATGCCTGATGACCTACGAGACGCTGCGCTATGAAGTTGCCGATCGCATCCTCACGCTGTGGCTGGACCGGCCCGAGAACCTCAACGCCTTCACCGTCACGATGGCGAACGAGCTCATCGATGCGTTCGATCGCGCCAGCGCGGACGACGACGTCGCCGCGATCGTCGTCACCGGCTCCGGGCGCGCGTTCTGCGCGGGAATGGACCTGTCGTCCGATGGGAACGTCTTCGGGCTCGACGAGACCCAGCGGCCGACGGTTGCCGACCTCACCGATCGCTACGAAGACGCCGCCATAGTCGATGGCGTCCGTGACACCGGGGGCCGCGTCTCCCTGGCGATCTACCGCTGCACCAAGCCGGTCATCGCGGCGATCAATGGGGCAGCCGTCGGCATCGGCGCCACCATGACGCTGCCGATGGACATCCGCATCGCATCGGAGCACGCCCGCATCGGGTTCGTGTTCGGTCGCCTGGGCATCGTCCCGGAGGCATGCTCCACCTGGTTCCTGCCGCGCATCGTCGGGGTCAGCAAGGCGCTCGAGCTCGTCTTCAGCGCTGACATCCTGAAGGCCGACGAGGCGCTGGCGGCCGGGCTCGTCCGCGAGGTCGTGCCCGCCGACGAACTGCTGCCCACCGCTTACGCGTTGGCCGCGAAGTTCGTGAACGGACGTTCACCCGTGGCCACGGCCCTGATGCGGCAGATGATGTACCGCAACAGCGCGCAGCCCGATCCTGCGGAGGCCCACCGGATCGAGTCGCTGGCGATGTTCTACGCCAGCATCGGCGACGGCAAGGAAGGCGTCGCGGCGTTCCGCGAGAAGCGCGACGCCGACTTCACGTCGCAGACGTCGGACATGCCGCCGTTCTACCCCTGGTAGTCGTAGTCGACGGAACCCCTTCCGATGAGTGCCCCCGGTTGGTCGTGAAACGGGGTCCAACCCGCCAGAACGCGACCGCTCGGTGGCACTCAGCGAGAGGGATCAGGGGGCAGGGGTGCTGAACAGGATCGCCTCGCCCTGCCCACCGCCACCGCACAGTGCGACGGCACCAAGGCCACCGCCACGGTTGCGCAGCTCGTACGCCGCCGTGAGCAGGACGCGCGCGCCGCTCATCCCGACCGGGTGACCGAGTGCGATCGCACCGCCGTGCACGTTCACGATGGCCGGGTCGAGACCCAAATCGCGCATCGATGCGAGTCCGACGCTGGCGAAGGCCTCGTTGATCTCGACGA
>JAPLBU010000151.1:3896-4444 GCA_026392575.1 Actinomycetota bacterium
ACGGATCGGGACCGGCCACCTCGCCATGTGCGCGAATCTCGGCGATCCACGTCAGACCGTGCTCCTGTGCCCATTCCTTGCTCGTGATCACGAGTGCCGCCGCGCCATCGGACAACTGCGATGCGTTGCCCGCGGTGATCGCACCGTCCTTGGCGAAGGCCGGGCGAAGACCGCCCAGGGACTCCGCGGTCGTCTGCGCGCGGATGCCCTCGTCCTCGGTGACGATGACGGAGCCCTTGCGGCTCTTCACCTCGACGGGCACGATCTCCTCTGCGAAGCGTCCCGATGCGGTCGCCTCCGCAGCCAGTTGATGCGAGCGCGCAGCAAAGGCGTCCTGGTCCTCGCGGGAGATGTCGAGCGGAGTTCCGTACTTCTCCGTGGCCTCACCCATCGAGATGGCATCGAACGAGCAGATCAGCGCATCGCGGTCGAGGATGTCGGCTGCCTCGGCGGCGCCGTACTTGAAGCCCTGACGCGAGCCCAGCAGAACGTGGGGTGCACCCGTCATGGACTCCATGCCGCCGGCGATGACGACCTGGTGCTGACCA
>JAPLBU010000035.1 GCA_026392575.1 Actinomycetota bacterium
CGGTCCAGACTCTGGGGGACTCGGCGGCTTGCGGTGGTTGCTGCAGCCGCTTGCTCATTTGGGTCACCTCGGGTCTGGTTTTTGCACTACCCAAAGGTTACGCCGTAGGTGGCGGACATCGGCGTGAGTAAAGCCTAGTCAACGGGTAGGAAATGGCTACGGATGGATACCGCTGGCGGTGCTGGTTGTCAGCGGGAGAGCCTGAGAGGGGCAGCGCCAGGCTTGAATCGCCAGAGCAGTCCGGGCAAGGGCGTCGTCTAGTCGCCACCGCCGAAGTCGCCACCACCGAACCCACCGTCACCGAATCCGCCGCCGTCTCCGCCGCCGAAGCCACCCCAGCCGCCTGACTGGTCACCGCCGCCGAAGCCGGCACTGTCCATCCCGGATGCGGCGGTGACCCCGGGGACATGCCACATGCTGCTCAGCATCGTGCCCATCACCACGGCGGTCATGACCCCGGAGAACGGCGAGTAGTAGCCCTGGGCGTAGGCCCCGTACTCGGGACCGGCCTGGTAATAGGGCACCTGGCCGCCGGCAGAGGCCACTTGCAGGCCCTGCGGCTGGCCGCCCGACTCGACGGTGGTTCGGCACGCCGCGCACATCGGCACATCGCGCTGCGCGAGGCCGGGCGGCGCCCAGAGGACGTCCGCGACGCTCGGTCCGTGCCGCGGGTCGACGAAGCAGGGTGGTCGACGCTCCGGCAGGGGCTGCTGGCCCAGGCGTGCCTCGACGCACGCCAGCGCGTAGCGGCCGTCCTCGAGGGCGGTCGTGACATTGGCTGCGTCGGCGGGGCGGCGCATGACCGCAACGGAGGACTTGGCCCGGTCGTAACTGTCGAGAGCACGCTGCATGTCGGCTCTAGTTTCATCGTCGAAGTCAGGGTCGGCGAGGCTGAACGAACCCAGCCGCTCGCCATAGGCGGTGATGTCATCGTCGACGGTCGCGCGGACTGCCGTCAGCTGGATCAGCTGCTTCTTTCGGCTCCGGCGCACGACAACGACAACGACGACCGCACCGCCGATGAGCAGGACGAGCAGGAAGATCAGCGGTCCCGACCCACCGTCGGAAGCGGCGGAGGAGCTTCCCGCGGAATTGCCTGCGGCGGGATCGCCCACGAGGGTCACGAACTGCGACAGCACTGCGTAGACGCCGCCGTCGCGCGCATCCTGGAAGGCCTGAGTCCCGAGGTCGGCGGCCAGGCCGCTGTTGGTGGTGGCACCGGTCCGGAACTGGCTGCCCACGACGGCCGCGTACACGCCCCGTAGGCCGACCTGAGACTGCAGGGCGATGAGCGTCTCGTCGACAGTCCCGCCACCTGCAGCCGACTCCGGCAGCACCGCGATGAACACCGGCACACCGCTGTCGCGGATCTGCGCTGTCAATTGATCGACCTCAGCCGAGGAGAGCGGATTCTCCGCCGCCGGGTCGCTGTAGACGGGGTCGCCACCACGCAGAGTCGCTGCCGCCTGCGAAACATCCGGGGCGGCGTGCGACGGGGGCGCTATCGCCAGGGTGACGGCCAGAGTGGTGAGGATCGCGGACAGGACAATCACGAAGCGGCGCATGCGTCCACGGTACGTCATGTAGCCGGCTCCGCCAGCAGGCGAGCGTCGGCTAGCAGGTCAGCCAGGCGATAGCTGACTCTCGATCGGGGAACGTGCGGATGTTCAGTCCTCGATTGACGCCGGCCGTCTCCCAGAAGCCGACGGATGCCACGGCCGAGGCGTCCGTCGGACGGACGACGGCCTCGCGGAAGCGATCCGAGACACCCATGTCCGCTAGGAACTTGACCAGCTCGAACAGGTCAGTGACGGTCGGGGTCCACACCAAGTCGGTGCAGTCGGCCAGCACGTTCCACGTGTCATGCTCGATCGCCACGGCCGCACACGCTGCCATCGCGTCATCGACGTCCTGCTTGCTGACATGTCCGGCGTACCGAGCCTCGACGATCGGATACTCGGGAAGCAGGCTGCTGACGGATGTGGTCACATTCGCCTACGTCAGTCGGTGATCTCGCACAGCACTGTTCCGGTGGGCACGGTGGCTCCTACCTCGGCGGTGAGCTTGCCGATCGTGCCGGCCTTGTGGGCCGTCAGCGGCTGCTCCATCTTCATCGCCTCGAG
>JAPLBU010000443.1:0-1396 GCA_026392575.1 Actinomycetota bacterium
CAAAGACATCTTAGCAAGTGCTGATGGCTACCGAAACCACCACCGAGACATCGGTGCCGCGCCTCAAGGTGCGGTATCGCGAGGAGATCGTCCCCGCACTTCGCGAGGAGTTCGCCTTCCCCAACATCATGCAGGTGCCGACGGTCACGAAGATCGTGGTCAACATGGGCGTCGGTGACGCTGCCCGTGACTCCAAGCTGATCGAGGGCGCAATCCGCGACCTGGCCGACATCACCGGGCAGAAGCCGCAGGTGACCAAGGCCCGCAAGTCGATCGCGCAGTTCAAGCTTCGTGAGGGCCAGCCCATCGGCGCCCATGTGACGCTGCGCAACGACCGGATGTGGGAGTTCCTCGACCGGCTGCTGTCGGTCGCGCTGCCCCGTATCCGTGACTTCCGCGGCCTGTCGCCGAAGCAGTTCGACGGCCGTGGCAACTACACCTTCGGCCTCAACGAGCAGTCGATGTTCCATGAGATCGATCAGGACAAGATCGATCGCGTTCGCGGCATGGACATCACCATCGTGACCGATGCCAAGAACGATGACGAAGGCCGCGCCCTGCTTCGCCTTCTCGGATTCCCCTTCAAGGAGGCCTGAGCCACATGGCGAAGAAAGCTCTGATTCAGAAGCAGCAGAAGACCCCCAAGTTCAAGGTCCGGGCCTACACCCGGTGCAACAAGTGCGGCCGTCCGCACTCGGTGTACCGCAAGTTCGGCCTCTGCCGAATCTGCGTACGTGAAATGGCGCATGCCGGCGAACTGCCGGGTGTGACGAAGAGCAGCTGGTAAACCACGACGCCGTAGGTCCGCACCATCGGAAACCGCAGCGAGGAAGGCCGTAGGCCACGAAATGACAATGACTGACCCGATCGCAGACATGCTTGCGCGACTGCGCAATGCGAACTCCGCGTATCACGACTCCGTGTCGATGCCCCATTCGAAGATCAAGGCGAACATCGCCGAGATCCTGCAGGCTCAGGGCTACATCGGCGGCTGGCACGTCGAGGAGGCCACGGTCGGCAAGACGCTGACCCTTGACCTCAAGTACGGCCCGTCGCGCGAGCGTTCGATCGCCGGCCTGCGCCGCGTGTCGAAGCCGGGCCTGCGCGTGTACGCGAAGAGCACTGGGATCCCGCGCGTGCTCGGCGGACTCGGCATCGCCATCCTGTCCACGTCGTCCGGTCTGCTGACCGACCGACAGGCCGCACAGAAGGGCGTAGGCGGGGAAGTCCTCGCTTACGTCTGGTAAGGGAGGGTTTCGACATGTCACGAATCGGACGTCAGCCGATCCCCGTTCCCGCGGGAGTTACGGCCAAGGTAGATGGCAGCGACATCACGGTGACCGGCCCCAAGGGGTCGCTGTCGCTCACGGTGGCCGAGCCCATCGTTGTCTCGGAG
>JAPLBU010000443.1:1447-6031 GCA_026392575.1 Actinomycetota bacterium
CGTGCCCTCCACGGCCTGACCCGCACGCTCGTCTCCAACATGGTCACGGGCGTCACTCAGGGCTATGAGAAGGGCCTGGAGATCGTCGGCACGGGTTACCGCGTCGCCGCCAAGGGCACCGACCTCGAGTTCCAGTTGGGCTTCAGCCACCCCGTGGTGGTCAAGGCTCCTGATGGCATCACGTTCGCGGTCGAAAGTCCCGTGAAGTTCAAGGTGCAGGGCATCGACAAGCAGAAGGTTGGCGAAGTGGCTGCCAACATCCGCAAGATCCGCAAGCCGGAGCCGTACAAGGGCAAGGGCGTGCGGTACGAGGGTGAAGTGGTCCGCCGCAAGGCCGGAAAGGCTGGTAAGTGATGAGTTCCTTCGCCCCGAAGCTGGGCACGCGCACCCGCACCTCTGTGGGTCGTGCGCGCCGTCACTTGCGTGTTCGCAAGAAGGTCACCGGTACGCCCGGTCGTCCCCGCCTGGTTGTCACGCGGTCTGCCCGCCACATGATGGCGCAGATCGTCGACGACACTCAGGGTGTGACCCTCGCGTCGGCCTCCACCATGGAAGCCGACCTGCGGGTCGCCTCGGAGGACAAGTCGGCGAAGGCCCGCAAGGTGGGTCAGCTCATCGCCGAGCGCGCCAAGAATGCCGGCGTGGAAACCGTGGTCTTCGACCGCGGCGGCAACAAGTATCACGGTCGTGTGGCTGCCCTCGCTGATGGCGCCCGCGAGGGTGGCTTGACCTTCTAACGACGTACGAACTTCAAACGGAAGAGGTAGACCATGTCAGAAACGTCGCGCCGCGGTGGTGGTGCTGGCGATCGCCGGGAGCGCAAGGAGCGCACTCCCCGCGAGGAGAAGTCCGCATACCTCGAGCGAGTAGTGGCCATCAACCGCGTCTCCAAGGTTGTCAAGGGCGGCCGTCGCTTCAGCTTCACCGCACTTGTCATCGTCGGCGACGGCGACGGCATGGTGGGTGTGGGCTACGGGAAGGCCAAGGAGGTGCCCGCGGCGATCGCCAAGGGCGTCGAGGAGGCCAAGAAGCACTTCTTCAAGGTTCCTCGCATCCAGGGCACCATCCCGCATCCCATCACGGGTGAGTGCGCGCCGTGTTGGAGTGCGCTGGCATCCGCGATGTCCTCAGCAAGTCGATGGGCTCCGACAACGCGATCAATATCGTCCACGCGACGGTTGCCGCGCTGAAGATGCTCGAGTCCCCTGAGCAGGTCGCTGCACGTCGCGGTCTGCCCCTGGAAGATGTCGCACCCGCCGCACTCCTGCGTGCGCGTGCGGCGGGAATGAGTGCGTGATGGCTCAGCTCAAGGTCACTCAGACCAAGTCCAAGATCGGCGGAACGGCCAGCCAGCGTGCAACGCTGCGCTCACTGGGCCTGCACCGCATTGGTGAGACCGTGGTCAAGGAGGACCGCCCGGAGATCCGTGGCATGGTCAACACCGTGATCCATCTGGTCAAGTTCGAGGAGATTAAGTAGTCATGGCTCTCAAGGTCCATCACCTGCGTCCGGCACCCGGCGCAAAGACGGCCAAGACCCGTAAGGGTCGTGGCGAGGCGTCCAAGGGCAAGACCGCCGGTCGCGGCACCAAGGGCACCAAGGCGCGCTACCAGGTTCCGGCGCGCTTCGAGGGCGGCCAGATGCCCCTGCACATGCGCCTGCCGAAGCTCAAGGGCTTCAAGAACCCGAACAAGACCGAGTACCAGGTCGTGAACGTGGCGATGCTGGCCAAGCTCTTCCCCGAGGGCGGCAGCGTCTCGGTGGCTGATCTGGTCGCGAAGGGCGCGGTTCGCAAGAACGAGCTGGTCAAGGTGCTCGGACAGGGCGACATCAATGTCGCGATCTCCCTGAGTGCGGATGCGTTCTCGGATTCCGCTCGTGACAAGATCGTCGCAGCAGGCGGGTCGGCCACGGTCCTGTAGTTCACGTCAGGCCGGTTCGTATCGCTTGTCAAACCGAGTAGCAGGAGGCTAAGTGCACATCAGTGCGTTCGGGGCTGCCCTGCGTACACCGGACCTTCGCAAGAAGATCCTGTTCACGATCGGACTTCTGGGGCTCTATCGGCTGGGCTCGGTGCTGCCGACCCCCGGTGTCGACTATTCCGCCATCCAGCGGTGTATCGATGTCGTGCAGGACAACTCGGTGTACGCGCTCATCAACCTGTTCAGCGGTGGCGCGCTGCTCCAGCTGTCCGTATTCGCGCTTGGCATCATGCCGTACATCACCGCAAGCATCATCCTGCAGCTGCTGACGGTGGTGATCCCTCGGCTGGAGACGCTCAAGGCCGATGGTCAGGCTGGCCAGGCGAAGATCACGCAGTACACGCGTTTCGTCACCATCGGCCTCGCCATCCTGCAGTCGACGGCGATCCTGTCGCTTGCTCGCACTCCGGGAGCCCTGTTCAACGGGTGCAACGAGTCGATCATCCCCAACCAGTCGATCTGGGTCATCCTCGTGATGATCACGGTGATGACGGCTGGAACGGCAGTGATCATGTGGTTCGGCGAGCTGATCACTGAGCGCGGCGTGGGCAACGGCATGTCCGTGCTGATCTTCACATCGATCATCGCCACGATCCCCGCGCAGTTCGCCTCGATCTGGGGCAGCCAGGGCCCGTTCACGTTCTTTGCCACGCTTGCTGTCGGGGTCGCCATCATCGGCTTCGTTGTATTCGTTGAGCAGGCCCAGCGTCGCATCCCAGTGCAGTACGCCAAGCGCATGGTGGGGCGTCGTATGTACGGCGGTACGTCGACGTACATTCCGCTCAAGGTCAACATGGCGGGTGTCATCCCGGTGATCTTCGCGTCGTCGCTGCTGTTCCTGCCGACCCTGTTGGTGCAGCTGACCGGAAGCCAGGCCGAGTGGGCCGTATGGATCCAGCAGAACCTGGGTCGAGGTACTGGCCCCTGGTACATGGCTCTGTACTTCGCCCTGATCGTCTTCTTCTGCTACTTCTACGTCTCGATCACGTTCAACCCGGTCGAGGTTGCCGACAACATGAAGAAGTACGGCGGCTTCATCCCGGGTATCCGTGCGGGTCGGCCGACGGCCGAGTACCTCGACTACGTCCTTACCCGCCTGACGGCACCGGGAGCGCTGTACCTCGGTGCCATCGCGATCATGCCGCTCTTCGCCTTCAGTTTCCTCGGCGTTGCCAACCGATTCGTCTTTGGCGGCACCAGCCTGCTGATCATCGTGGGCGTCGGCCTCGACACGGTCAAGCAGATCGAGGCTCAGTTGCAGCAGCGCAACTATGAAGGGTTCCTCCGGTAATGCGCGTGGTGCTGATGGGCCCACCCGGTGCCGGCAAGGGCACCCAGGCATTCTTGATCGCAGGCATGCTCGGTGTGCCGCACATCTCGACGGGTGACATCTTCCGGGCCAATGTGACTCAGGGCAGCCCGCTCGGCATCGAGGCCAAGCGCTACATGGATGCCGGCGAATATGTCCCCGACGGCGTCACGAACGCGATGGTGCGCGATCGCCTGTCCCGCGATGACTGCCATGCAGGATTCCTCCTCGATGGGTACCCCCGCACCGTCGAGCAGGTGGGGGAGCTGAGCGCAATGCTGAGCTCGTCCGCTGAGCGGCTGGACCATGTGCTCGAACTGACCGTCGACCTCGATGAGGTGGTTTCCCGCCTCGTCATGCGGGCCGCCGAGCAGGGTCGCAGTGATGACACCGAGGACGTCATCAGGCGACGGCTGGAGGTCTACTTCGAGCAGACAGCGCCGCTGACGGCGTTGTACGAGGCGCAGGGCCTGCTGGTGCGCGTCGATGGCCTGGGCACGATCGCGGACGTCACCGCCCGCATCGTGGCGGCCCTGGGCATCGAGCAGTAGGTCGTGTTCCGCCGCAAGAGCGGGATTGAGATCAAGTCCGCTGACCAGCTCGCCGTCATGCGCCAGGCCGGCCTCGTCGTTGCCCGCACCCTCGACGCCATCTCAACTGCAGCCGTTCCCGGTGTCACCACAGGTCAACTCGACGAGATCGCTCGCGACATCCTCTCCGACCATGGCGCTACCTCGTCCTTCCTCGGCTACAAGGCACATGGCGCGGTGCCCTACCCCGGCGTGATCTGTGCCTCCATCAACAACGAGGTCGTGCACGGCATCCCGGGCGATCGGGTCCTGCAGGACGGCGACCTGCTGTCGGTGGACTTTGGGGCCATCGTCGACGGCTGGAATGGCGATGCGGCCGTCAGCATTCTCGTTGGCAATGTGACTCCCGAGGTGGCGGAGCTGTCCCGCGTGACCGAGGCATCGCTGTGGGCAGGATTGGCCGCGGCGAAGGTCGACGGACGACTGACGGACATCAGCCACGCAGTCGAGACCGTCGTCAACGAGGCCGGGCCCTTCGGGATCGTCGAGGAGTACGGGGGCCACGGCATCGGCTCGCGCATGCACATGGAGCCGCACATCCTCAACTACGGCAGCCCGGGCCGTGGACCGGTCCTGCGCAGCGGGATGGCACTGGCCATCGAGCCCATGGTCACTCTCGGCAGTCCTGAGGTCGGTGTGCTGTCGGACGCCTGGACGGTCGTGACGATGGATGGTGGGTGCGCAGCCCACTGGGAGCACACGG
>JAPLBU010000158.1:0-731 GCA_026392575.1 Actinomycetota bacterium
ACCCCTGGGTCGACAGTCCCAGCACCCTGCACGCCACCGCGACCGGCACCCGAATGGGGGCGCCGGCCGCGGCCATCTCACGGACGAGAGGGAAGACTATTTTCCCGGCAGGTTCGCCTGCGACAGGTACGCCGCCGCCCGTCGCAGGACCTCGTTCTCCTGCTCGAGCAAACGGTTGCGCTTCTTCAGCTCGCGCACCTGCTCGGCCTCCTTGACCGTCAGACCGGGACGGTTACCGTCCTCGATATCGGCCTTCTTCATCCAGTTCGACAAGCACGTCTCGGAGATCCCGAAGTCCTTGGCGATCTGGGTCAACGGCGCCTGGCCCTGGCGGGCCACGGCCACGACATCGTCGCGGAACTCCTTCGGATATGGCTTCGGCATGATCGGCATCCTTCCAGCGAGGCCGAAACCTCACAGGTCAGGTGTCAACCAAACTCTGGGCAGACCCGTACGCCATGCACCCGCAGTCGTTCTTCGCACAGACCTCACGCAGCCGCGACCGCCGTGGACTCGATCTCGGACTCATGGTCGGCGCCGCCATGCAGGCGGCACCTCGCTCGACTCCTCAACATCAACTCGCCTCGCTAGCACTCACTGCCTTCGCACCCCGAGTCTCGTGGCGTGCCGTGGTGGACACGCTCAACCCTGAGGTCGCTTCAACTGCGAGGCCAGTCCTGGACCATTTCACGCGGTTCAGCAGCCGACCGGCTATGGACGCAGAGCGTCCG
>JAPLBU010000158.1:741-14122 GCA_026392575.1 Actinomycetota bacterium
CAGTGCGGCGGCAGAGCACGCCCACGAAACAGATTTCACGCAGACTGAGAGCTGGTCCAACGCCTTGCGCGAATGCAGGTATTCCGAGCAAAACGAAATCATCACCGCTGCGCTGGCAAATCCTCAGTTGTCGACGGTGGACGTCATCAGCGCTTTCGCGAGCTGTCCTGCCGTCGGCTTCTTCGAGTTCATCGCCTTCGCTCAGGCGTGCGATCACCTGCCAGCAACTCCGGCCATTACCGAAGCCAGACGCAACCTCGCGCGGCAATGGGCCACCCGCAACTGCGACACACTTGTTCGCGAGGAGCACGACACGTACCTACACATAATGTCCGCGTCGACCGGCGTACCGGCGGCAGATCTGGAGAGTGTCGCGCTCGCTGCGCTGACCACACGAATAGACGATTTTGGCGACGGCGGCTTCTTCATGCTCGCGGCTCGCCTGACGAGCCATCTCGCAGTCGAGGACGCCCGACGTGTCTTCGACGCTATGGGCGAACTGTTTGAGGATCTCGCACCGTCTAGAGAGGCATCAGATGGCCCGTTCGAGGCCGTACCTACGGCAACTGGGGATGTCGATGTCACCCTGGCGGGACTCCTGTGGGCCACACTCGGCGACGCCGCTATCGCGACGCGATGGAAAGCCGCCAACGCCGTACTCCTGCTCGCCCAGCTGGGATGCGACGCCGAACTGGCCGCGCTCAGTGAGTTCGCCTCTGGTCATCTGTCAGTCGTCCCGTACGTCGACTCCCGCTTTGACTTCTACGAGCAACATGCGCGCATGTGGCTGTTCCTCGCGCTCGACCGCGCGTCGAGCGAGCCGAACGCCTCCGTGCTAGCGATGTTCGTGCCGACGCTTCGAGCTGCCGTGCTCGACGATCACGCCGTGAACCAGGTCCTCGCCCAGCGAGCTTTGCGTCGCTTGAGCGCTCATCAGCTTCCCGATGTCACAGCTGACGATCCAATCCTGGACGTGCGCACCGCCCCGCTCGCGGCGGAGTTTGAGCGACGTGGGAAGGACCTGCGCCCGCCGTTGTCCCCGATCGACGGAGACGGTCTCACCGACGAGCGCTTCTTCTTCGACTTCGGGCACTATTGGTGCGATCACCTCGCTGATGCATTCGCTGCCTCGGTTACCGACATCGTGAATCGAACGAAACGCACGATCGAGAGCATCGATGGCTTCTCGCACTTCTCACTAGGTGAGGATCCCCGACGTGACGCAGGCGCCTACGCAAATGGCAGCACGTACACAAATCACTCCGCGTGGCCCGTCCAGGACGACCTCGACTTCTACCTTGCAGTCCACGGCATGCTGAAAGTCGGAGGAGGTCTGGCGCGAATCCACGACGCCCTCATCCATCCAGGGGACGAAGACGACGAATACCAAGTCTGGCTCCACCGATTCCTGCCCGCGCGAGAGGACGGCCGCTGGGTTGCCGATGCCCGCGACCCGGCACCCGAGCTGCGCTTCCCGGCGCTGACATCCGACGATGAAAAGACCTGGCGATGGAGCCTCACGAAGCGGGACTTCTCGGAACGGATGGGGACAGACTCAGAGTGGATTGGGATCTACGAGTTCTCCGACGTGTCCGGTGACTGGGCCTCGGAGGACGTCCGAATCGACAGCGCGCTCGTACAGCCCGAGCTCGCCCCGGCACCGCCGTGGTTGTACACCCACGCGCACGCAGACGGAATCGACTGCAGAGACGACCGAGGGTCTGCTGTGAGCTTCCCGCTCCCGCGCCCCGCGACCCGGGTTATCGAGGAGTTTGGTCTGTCGAGTGATAGCGACCAGCGGTTGTGGCTCCACGGGGGAAGTCCAGCGTTCCGTTGCTCAGCATGGTCGAACATGGACGAGGACCGCGAACGCGCGCGCGGGTCGCATGGCCAGAGGATCGAGGTCCATCGATCGTTCCTGTCGTCGCTTCTTGACCACTGGAACCGCACTCTGGTGATTCGCGTGTCGATCGGCCGCGATATGAACGGCCCATATCGAAGCTACCATCGAGAGGAGGACGAGGATGAGTTCAGGAGAATCGAGTCCTCCCACAAGATCTATCTCATCGATTCGAGAGATCAGTGGCTCGAGCTTTGACAGAACGCTGGCACTCGGTCGCGACCTATCAGAACACTTTGACGGATCAGACGAGGCCAGCCGCTGGATGGCCTTTTATCTCGCGGAGCTGATAACGGCCGCGGCGTCGGACGTCGCGACTACTGCGGACAAGGCAATCGTTGTCGACACCATCGTCGACCTCTGGTCACAGAGACGCTTCTTTCCGCATCCCAGGCCGCTCGAGGACTTCGCCCCAGTCGTAGACGCCGTCGTCAGACTGGCAGACGACTCGCCACTGCGATTTTCTCGACTACGAGGGATTGGGGACGTCACCACCAATGAGGCGACTGAGCCCTGGGTGTCGATGGCACTGAGCCTCGAGCGGATCTGCCAAACGGCGGTGCTGACCTTGTTGTCGCAGGCTGCCGAGGTCGCGGCCGAGACCGGGGGGGCATGGATCGAGGCCGTTCGGGGGATCGCAGACGAAACCGAGGTGGCGATGACCCGGCGGTTGGCCTCGTATGCATGGAAGGCGCAATTAGGACTTGAGGAAAACAAGGACGACGCCTCGAGTTCGAACGACCTCGCGACGTTCCTGGAAGAAGTAACGGCTGTCGATGAGAGCGAACCTGTCAATGCGAGCCATACGGAGAACGCCCGCCCTCTTCTCGGTCAGTCCCTGCGTCTGATGGCAGAAACCCTCACTGCTGTGGCCGATCAGCTTGAGGCGTCGATTCTCGAGCACGGCGGGACGACAGCCCAATGACAACAGCATGATGAGCAATAGCCTGGCGCTTTCTTGGCCCTTTCCGAGAAGATCCATTGGCCCTTTCTTCCTGTAACTCAGTGTGTCCCGGTGAGTCTGCGCGGGCCCACAACCGTTGGTAATGCTGATTTCTCCTCGTAGCGCTGTAGCTGGTCGCGGATTTCTACCCTGCTGGTCAAGAACTAGAGATAGTTCAGTCGATTGTCCCCTCACCCGTGCGTGGCAGGTCAGAAGACGAATCCACATACGTGCCTGTCAGCCTGGACAACGCAGATTGGAGCCGTTCTTGGTTCCACAGCGATCGCGAGCACGGCATGCCTAGTCGCACACTGCTCCACGTGACGCCGAGCCCACGAGTTTGGCGTATTTCGCGAGGACTCCTCGGGTGTAGCGCTGCGGCAGCGGGGCGAAGGTGGCCCGGCGGCGCTCGAGCTCGTCCTCGTCGACGAGCAGGTCGAGGATCCGGTTGGGGATGTCGATGCGGATGCGGTCTCCCGTGGCGACGAGTCCGATCGGGCCGCCGTCGACGGCTTCGGGTGCGACGTGTCCGACGCACAGTCCGGTGGTTCCGCCGGAGAACCGGCCGTCGGTGATGAGCATGACGTCCTTGCCCAGGCCGGCGCCCTTGATGGCGCCGGTGATCATGAGCATCTCGCGCATGCCCGGGCCGCCCTTGGGGCCTTCGTAGCGGATGACGACGACGTCGCCGGCCTGGATGGTCCCGTCCTCGAGGGCGGCCATGGCGGACTGCTCGCGGTCGAAGACGCGGGCGGTGCCTTCGAACGTGTCGACGGCGACGCCTGCGTTCTTGACGACCGCGCCTTCAGGAGCGAGGGTGCCGGACAGGATCGCGATGCCGCCGCTCTTCGCGAGAGCGGACTTCGACGCGTGCAGGATGTCGCCGTCGGGATCGGGCGGATTGATGTGCGCGAGGTTCTCGGCCATGGTCTTGCCGGTGACGGTCAGGCAGTCGCCGTGCATGAGTCCGGCGTCGAGCAGGGCGCGCATGATCACTGGCACGCCACCGACGCGGTCGACATCGCTCATGACGTAGCGGCCGAATGGCTTGACGTCGGCGAGTAGCGGGACCTTGGAGCCGATGCGGTGGAAGTCCTCGAGGTGGAGGTCGATGTCGGCCTCGTGCGCGATGGCGAGCAGGTGCAGGACCGCATTCGTCGAGCCGCCGAAGGCCATGACGACGGCGATGGCGTTCTCGAGCGACTGCTTGGTGATGATGTCGCGAGCGGTGATGCCCTCGCGGATGAGGTTGACGACGGCCTCGCCGGATCGTCGAGCGAACCCGTCGCGTCGACGGTCCACTGCCGGCGGCGCGGCCGACCCGGGAAGCGACATGCCCATCGCCTCGGCCGCGCTCGCCATGGTGTTCGCGGTGTACATACCGCCGCACGCGCCCTCGCCGGGACAGATCGCGCGCTCGATCGTGTCGACGTCCTCGCGTGACATCAGGCCACGCGCGCAGGCGCCGACGGCCTCGAAGGCGTCGATGATCGTGACGTCGCGCTCGGAGCCGTCCGAGAGCTTGACGTGGCCGGGCAGGATTGAGCCGGCGTAGACGAAGACGGACGCGACGTCGATGCGTGCGGCCGCCATCAGCATGCCCGGGAGCGACTTGTCGCAGCCGGCGAAGTTGACCATTCCGTCGAGACGCTCGGCCTGCATGACCGCCTCGACCGAGTCGGCGATGATCTCGCGCGAGACCAGCGAGAAGTGCATGCCCTCGTGGCCCATCGAGATGCCGTCGGAGACGGAGATCGTCCCGAACTGCATCGGGAATCCGCCAGCCGCGTGGACGCCCTCCTTCGCGTTGGTCGCGAGTCGAGCGAGCGACAGGTTGCAGGGAGTGATCTCGTTCCAGCTGGACGCGATGCCGATCTGGGGTTTCGGGAAGTCCTCATCGTTCATGCCGACCGCGCGGAGCATCCCGCGCGCGGCGGCACGCTCCAGCCCATCGGTGACGTCCTTGCTACGCGGCTTCATGTCAGTCACGAGCGAGCCCCAATTCCGGACGCATCTCGATGCAAGTTCTTGATCACACAGCACCGCTGTAGAGATCTCGCGTGCGCGCCATACCACCGTCAACGCACAAAGTCTCGCCGGTCAGATATCTCGACCCGTCGCCGGCAAGGAAGACGACTACATCCGCAACATCGGCCGAAGTCGACCACCTTCGAAGGGGGATCTGCTGCTCAACCAGTTCGATCACTCCTGGGATCGCCCGATTTGCGGCCCAAAGATCTGTGTCGACGACACCAGGCGCGACAGAGTTGACGCGAATCCCGAAGGGACCAAGCTCGATGGCAAGGGAGCGGGTCATGGCGTCAACTGCTCCCTTACTCGCTGCGTAGGCTGCGCGGTTTGGTGTCCCGACGACTCCGGACACGGAGGAGAGGTTGATGACAGATGCTCCCCCGTTCTCCTTCATGAATGGGATCAGGCGAGCGATAAGCAGCAGCGGCGTTCTCACATTCGTCGCAAGAATGGTGTCGACCAAGTCTGACGTCAACTCGGTCGTCGGTCCCCGCCACGCCGAGCCCGCATTGTTCACAAGCACGTCGACGCGTCCCAACGCTTTGATTGCGTCGCTCGCGAGGCCTTCAGCCCCGCTGGCCGACGAGAGGTCTGCGGGGAGGATCACGGGACTATGCCGTAGTTGCTTACCAATCAGGTCCAAACTCTCGACGTTGCGGGCCGCGAGAGCCACCCGATAGCCGGCTCGGTCAAGGCTCCGTGCGATCTCGGCACCGATCCCACGAGACGCGCCCGTGACGAGGGCGGTTTTGGGCGAAGTCGTCATGAGTGCTAGTCCTCAACTTGGGGAAATGAATCGTCGAACTACCGGCACTGGCAAAGCTGCGCAACGCGCACTCGTAGCGGAAGCACGGCAGATGTGCTTGGACAATGAATCTCCACAGCGGCGCACAGAAGTGAAGCGCTAGCGGGTGAGAGCGCCTAGATCTATCGGGAGGGCTACCCCCGTGATGAAGCGAGACTCGTCTGACGCGAGGAAAAGGACGGCGTCGGACACGTCGCGTGGTGAAATCCACGGCTGCTGCAGCAGGTGCATCGACTGACTCGCTGCCTTGAAGGCGTCGTCGGACTGATCGTCCTGACCCGCGAGGAAGAAGTCTCGAATCGAGTCAGAGTGGATCATCTGCGTATCCACGTTCGTCGGATTGATCGCGTTTACGCGAATGTTGTGCGGCGCGAACTCGATGGCGAGACTCTTCATTATTCCAACGACTCCCCACTTGGAGGCTGTGTAACTCCCCAAGTTGGCAAAGGCACGAAGCCCCGCAAGGGAACTCGTCAAGATGATGGAGCCGCCGCGCTCTCCGGCGATAATTCTAGGAATCGCAGCAACCGCGGTGTTCCACACACCGGTTAGGTTGATGTCCAGGACCTCTTTCCACTCACTTTCAGTCACCTCGAGAGCCGGCACAAGATGCGTAATGCCCGCATTGGCGCAAACAATGTCGAGACGACCAAAATGATTGACGCCCATGTCGATCGCGTCCACCAGATCAGCGCGATCGCGTACGTCAACCTGCGCGGAGACAACTTGCCCACCAGCTTCACGCACTAGCCGGACTGTCTCCTCAAGATCAGCCAAGGTCGCACCTGGGTACTGCGCAGCCTCGAACTGGCGACAGGCGTCAAGAGCGATTATCGAAGCTCCCTCTTGTGCCAGACGGATCGCATGACTGCGGCCCTGGCCTCTCGCTGCGCCAGTAATAACTGCGACCTTGCCGTCTACTCGCCCCATTGCTGCCTCCATTCTGGACGTCAAACTCAACTGTGAACTTCCATTGACGTTTTCTCGGCGGAATCCTCGACCGTATCTACGCCAGCTGCTTTTCCTTCCCGGCGACGGTGAAGCCAGTTGGCGATGAACTGTGGTGGCTTTGCCGCAAGGCCTTCCGGGCGGACCAGAACGACGATCAGCGTCAACAGCGCGAACGCGACCTGAGCCAGGCCCGGATATGGATCTATCGTGATGAAGCCAAACGTGCCGCCATTCTGGATGCGGCCGAAAATCCCAGCGACGGCCGTGAGCAGCAACGCCCCAACCACTGCACCGCGCAAGAAGAACATCCCGCCGACAAGGAGCATCGCGACAGTTAAGAAGTCAAGATCTAGCCCAAACATCGACGGGGTCAAAGTGCCTAAGTACTGCGCATAGATCGCGCCAGCCACCCCGGCGACCGCGCCACTTACAACGATCGCGATCCAACGCTCAAGCGCGATATTGATCCCGCACGCCTCTGCCGCGACCTCGTCTTCGCGGCTCGCACGAAGGCGCCGACCACTGCGACTCGCACCGTAAACGGCAGCGACGACCAGGCTCGCCATCGTCCAGATACAAATCGACAGAACTGAGGGCGCATACATCAGTCCACTAAGGCCCGTCTGTCCTCCGGTCACGTCCTGCCAATTGTTCGCAACATTCAGAACCACCAGCAGAACAGCGAATGACGCGAGGGACGAACGAATTCCCGAAAGTCGAACCAGGGGAAGCCACACCACTCCGGCGAAGACTGCGCCAAAGGCCGCACCGATGGCGACACTGACCACCGCAGAGCTCTGAGCACTAATCAAGGCCTCCGGGAGACCCGGAACCGTCATCGCCTTTTGTCCAGGCTCGATGATGAACAAACTCGCCGCATAGGCGCCGGCAAACGCAATTGCAGGATGCCCAAACGACACGATGCCGGAGTTGCCGCTAAATATGTATAGAGACACAACCAGCAGGAGGCTAATCAGCCCTTGAGTGATTACTCCGCTCGTGACCTCCGACGCTGCCGTTGCAGCAAGACCGCACAGAATCACAACCCCAAGCAGCACGCCGAGCTCAACGGAGAATCCCCGACGTCGAAATTGGGAGTAAGTCATACCCGGGTCCTCAGGTTTCTACTTGAGATAAGGCCGTTTGGAAGCAGCACGAGGACGACAATCACTGCGACGTACCCGATGCTGCTGGTGAACGGTTTGGCACTACTTGGCAGGTAGAAGGACAAGAACGCCGTAACAAGTCCGAGGAGCATTCCGCCAGCTACAGCTCCACGAAAAGTTCCTAGTCCGCCGAGAATCGTTGCGATGAATGCGATGAGTAGCGGATTCACTCCGAGTGTCGGCTGGGCTGTTCCCGTTTGCGCAACGAGCAGGACGGCCGCAACACCTGCGAGTACTCCCGACACCACGAAGGCCACAGGTATCACGACGTTCATGCGGACTCCGAGGATCCTCGCCATTGAGCTGTCTTCTGCGACAGCACGAAGCCGTAAGCCCGTCCTCGTCCTGTTGAGAAGCAGCGTTAGCAGAACCATCAGCACTACTGACGAGCAGAGTGTCAAGATGTCGAGATAGCTAATTGACAAGGAGCCGACACTCGCCGTCTGGAGCAGAGACGAGCCCGCGGATCCGGTCTTCGGATTTGCGCCAAAGATCAAGGTTGCAAGCGCCTGGAGTAGATAGCTCACCGCGAAGGTCCCGACGAGCATTGCCGTCGCTTCTCGAGTCCGCAAGGGCCTGACAATCCGCTCGAGGATGAGCGCGAGAACTGCGGTGACGACGAGGGCGGTGATCACGCCGTAAATCGGGTTGGACGCCCCGACGATCAGGAACGCGTAGCCACCGGCCATGATCAACTCTCCGTACGCGAAGTTCATCATTCGCATGACCCCGAAGATCACAGCTATTCCGAGGGCGAACTGCGCGTACAGCGCTCCTAGGGTCAGCCCCTGAATAAGGGCCTGGGCGAAGTAGGTCATGCTGGACCTCCCTTGGGGCTGGTCCACAGCGAGTCTTCATTTGCCATCTCGAGGGATGTGCCCTCTTTCACGATGCGACCCTTCTGCATTACGTAGACACGGGAGACAAGGCCTAAACACCTGCCCGCGTTCTGCTCCACGAGAAGAATGGAGAGTCCCGTCTCGTGGAGTCGACGGACAACAGCAAATACACGTTCCACCATTTGTGGAGCTAGGCCAAGAGACGGCTCATCCAGAATCAGTAGCCGAGGTCGCGAAATGAGCGCCCTCGCGATGGCTAGCTGCTGCTGTTCTCCGCCCGAGAGCGTCCAGGCAGGCTCATCGATTCGCTCACCCAGGATGGGAAACTGATCGAGCATCTCCTCCAGGTTCGACTGAAACTCTCCCCGAGGACACCTTGCGAGCTTCATGTTCTCGCGGACGGACAGGGTGCTGAAGATATGGCGTCCTTCGGGCACATAGCCCAGCCCGGTCGACGAGATCTCTTCAGGAGTCTTCGCGGAAATATTCCGTCCGTCGAACTGGACAGAGCCGGACCGCTTTCGAGCCAATCCGAATACCGCATTCAAGGTCGTCGACTTGCCCGCGCCGTTAACTCCCACGATCCCAACGGCTTCACCATCGCCCACATTGATGGAAACACCTGTAACCGCTTGCTGTCGGCCGTATACGACAGACATTCCGTCGATCTCGAGTAGTGCCATCAGAAACACCGTGGTCGAGGACGTGCACAACGTCAGAGACTGCGAACACCACGTCCATGTCGTGCTCTACCAGGAGCAGCCCACAGCCGTACTCGGAACGGACGCTTACCAGGAACTCACCAAGAAGTTGGGACTCAGCATTGTTCAAACCCGCAGCTGGTTCATCAAGAAGCAAGACCGACGGTCTGGCCGCCAACGCCCGAAGAACGCCAACGCGACGCTCAATTCCAAGCGGGAGCTCGGAGGCAACCCGCTGGCCCCATGAAACGAGTCCCGTCTGGTCAAGCAGCTCGTTTGCGTAGGACCGCGCGTCCGCAGTGCTTGATCCGACGCCGAGCGCCCCGAGCTCGATGTTCTCAAGTGCGGTGAGCCGCGGAAACAGTCGAAGGCCCTGAAAGCTGCGGCTAAGTCCCAAGCGGGCGCGCTTGCGAGGACGAAGTCGCGTCACGTCCTTCTGATCGAACCTGACCCGCCCTCTAGTAGGTCGCTGAAAGCCACTAAGAACGTTGATCAGCGTCGTCTTTCCCGCGCCGTTGGGTCCGATGAGAGATGTGATCTCGGCCCGCCGAAGATCCAGCGACACGCCGCTAACCGCCGCTAGGCCGTCAAACGAGACGTCGCAATCGACCAAGGACACCGTGTTGATCTTCGCAGCCGTTTCTCCAAAATCAGCCGTCTGCACGGGGCAGCCTCTCGCCTAGATACACGATCTCAAGCGCCGCGACATGATCATCGACCGAGTCTCGGATGCGAACTGGATCGCGAGAATTCAATGCCATTGCGGACTCGATCTGGTTCTGAACGGACAGTTGGAGTTCTACGTGGCCGAACGGGTACTCTTCGCGGATTGTGAAGAGGTACTCAAGCGCGGCTCTGTAAGCCCGTGAGACGTGGCTGTTCCCAGCTAGCTCGACAGGGATCTCCCCGCTCAACAGCAATTCCAAGCTGGTCAGCCAGCACCGTCAGGTCCTCGAGGTCGCGGTCGCTAGCTCGCTCTCCGCACTTCACGAAACCCCAAGTCTCGAGGAAGCGCCTCGCCTCGAGTAGATCACGAAGAGTCGAGATCGAGTCGCCCCGGATCTGGGATTGGACCTTTGCTAGGTGCTCGACTGAGTTCACCTTTGCCCCACCGTTCGGCCCTCGGCTAACTACGAGGATTCCCGCATTGATGAGCACGTTGAGCCCTTCTCGCAGTACGGGCCGCGAGACCTCGAGCTGCGCCGCGAGCTCTCGCTCGCGCGGAAGGAAATCGCCGACTCCGTAAACCCCTCCACGAATTGCGTCGATGATGACGAGTGTCACCTGATCGGCTGCCCTATGCAGACGCAGTGGGTGGAAGGTGCTCAAGCCGCGGTCTGAGCTCCTTCCGATCGAATCCTCGGACTTCAAATCGGTCCTACCGCCGTCCAGCCGCCGTCAACCGGGACGATTGCTCCATTGACAAAACTCGCGTCGTCGGACAGTAAGAAGACCGCAACACTCGCCAGCTCGCCAGGCTCGCCGTAGCGACCAGAAGGGATGACTGCGCAGAGTTGACTGTGGGTGTCAGGGCCCCAGTTTGCTTCGGCTCGCGCCATCAAGGGAGTTGCAGTTGGCCCTGGGCAAATCGCATTGATTCGGAGCCCGCTGGCAGAGAACTCCCGTACGGCGCATCTGGTCAACGCGATGACACCCGCTTTCGACGCGCTATACGGGCCGTTCAACTGCTGTCCCTCGACGGCGGAGATCGAGGACGTGTTAACGATCGAGCCGAAGCCCTGCGCCACCATCACTTCGGCAACGTACTTGATTCCCAGCCACACGCCCTTCAGATTGACTCCGATAACTCGATCAAACTCCGCCTCTGAGTAGTCGGCCCACAGTGCTCCTGGGCCTTCAATGCCGGCATTGTTGAAGAACGCATCGATTCGCCCGTAGGTCTGCACGGTTTCGCGCACGTAACGCACTACATCGTCCGACGAGCTCACGTCTGCCTCGACGACGATGCCCTGACCGCCAGCCACTTCGAGTTCCTCGAGCGTCTCAAGAGCCTGAGCACGCGAAATATCAACGATGACGACCTGATAGTCACGCTTAGCTAGCGCGAGGGCAGCGGAGCGGCCCATTCCGCTTCCACCACCAGTCACGATGGCAACCCGATTGCTATTCATCACGCTTTCCCCTCTGTCCCTTTTGCATCATCATGAACTAATGCGGTGCGGAAGTAGTCGGCCATCAACTCCGCAACCTCGTCAACGCACTGAATACCGATCGGCACGCTCAGGCCCACCGGATTGCCAAGAACTCCGTTTGGCGACACGGCCTTGATCCCGTGATCCCAGATTCGTTTCATCATTTCGGCATCGAGGACCGTAGTCGGGCCCTCCTCGACGGCGTCCAAGCGCACAAGGTCGGGGCGAATCGCGAGCATGACAGACGACTCAGCAACATCTGCGTGCCCCCCGACGCGGTCCCCTGCCTCGATGTGCTCTTGCGCTACTGCTGCCCAGATGTCAATGAAGGCCTTGAGATCGGTGAACGCCAGGATCTGCAACTTGGGAAACTCGGCCTGCAGCCGCGGCAGCAGATCGATCAGCGCTGGGTAGTTGCCCCCGTGTCCAGACAGAAGCAGCACCGTCTCAAAGCCGTGCATCTCCAGGCCGGCAAACTCAAGGTGGTGATCCGAACAGCCGACGTTCACTGGAGGAGCAACGAGCGTTTCTCCGAGGAGCTTCGCGACGTTATCGGCCAGGATGATCGCGTGATACGTATCTGTACCCAAGGCCAGATGCGGACCGTGCTGCTCGATTGCACCGCTCGGAATCACGATTGACTTGAAACCTGCGTCGATGAAGGCCCTAATTTCTGGCCATGTGAGGTCCTGGAGCCGAAGCGTCTCTGTATCAGTAGTTACGGCTCCGGTACCTGCGCCGTGGCTGCTAGTCAACATGCCTCCAAAAAAAAGGCGAGAGAACCTCTACGCCCTCGGGATAGAACTCCTGCATTACCCGCTCACCGTTCCTTGTGACGTCGACTACTCGCCGAAGCTCGCTTAGAGGATCGTCGTGGGCGTCCACGCGAACGTTGTGGAACATGTGGGGGGTAGGCGACGCTATCTGCAACGTCGCCGATCCCTGCGTCGTGCCTAAAGCGAAGCCGGGAGTCGACGCCTGCTCGCCTCCGGCATCGTCACCTGCACGCATGGCGTCGACCAGCCGGTCGGGGAAGTCAAGTGACTCCCCCGACCGGTAGGCGAGTGAGATCGCCTCCAAAGCTGCGCGCCCTGACATTCGGTTGCCCACCGCAATGTGATGAGCGCCCGAGACGTGACCTCGCCAGGGAAGAGTTGAACTTCCGGTGTGAACAAACTCGTCGGACTTGGTTAGAACCGCGAGCTGGCGGAGTTCGGCGAAGCGATCGCCCCTCAGGGCACGATCGCCCGCCTCTCCTGACGTTGCACCCTCATCGAGTTCTTGCATGACTGCGATCGCAAGGTCGCTGTTGACATACGCCTGCGTCGCGACGACGCCACGGAGGCTTACCTGGATCGCAAGTCCTCCTGCGCATGGAACAGACGTCCGCAGACAGGCCCCGTAGGAGTTCGAGTCCGGATCGTATGCGATGAGAGTGAAAGTCATGTCTGTCCTCTAGTACTTCGGCTCAGGAACGTAGGACGGAGTCAGTCGCTCTACGAACTTGCTCGTGCCTCCGTCCACTTCGTTGATGACCATCGCCGCTCCTGAATTGAAGTGGGTCGTCGGCGTATAGGTCGTCGGGCCCTGGAGAGTTGCAACGTCCGTGAACTTGTTGAACTCAGCGAGCACTGCGTCGCTGTCTGTCGTTCCGGCCCGCGTTATTGCCTCGACGAGAAGTTGCGCATCCGCGTAGCCCTGCACCGCAAACGAAGTCTGCGGCAGCTCGCCAAACCGGGCCTGGTAGTCAGTCAAGAACTGGTTGATTGCCGGATCCGCGTCATCTCCGGAAAGCGCAGCGCTTGCGGTGTAGAAGAAGTTGCTGAGATCCGGGATGCCCTCGTGCCAGTAGCTGCCGTCGAAGCCGGAGTCCGCAAGAATCGGAAGGTCAA
>JAPLBU010000158.1:14226-24466 GCA_026392575.1 Actinomycetota bacterium
CGTTCGCGAACTCCGCGGATCCGGCGATCGTTCCGCCGTTGTGCTTGAACGCATCCGTGAAGTAGTCACAAGCTGCCTTCGTCGAGGCAAGGCTTGAGTCGCAGAGGACAAAGGCCTTCTTCCAGCCCTTACTCACAGCCCACTCGCCGGCTACACCACCTTGAGTCGGTGCACCCCAGCTCGGCGTGAAGGCGTATGGTCCGATCCCTTGAACTCCGAACTGCGGCGCAGATGCGCACAGCGACTGCGAGATGATTCCCTTGTCGTCGGCTTCACGCGCAGCGGCTCCTCCATAGTCGTAGTCACAGGTAACTACGAGGAACTCAGCACCCTGGCTGAGCACGTCCTGCGCGGCGGTCTTGCCTGCTTTCAGGTCGGAGCGAGTGTCCGAGTACACGAGCTTGATCTGGCGACCGAGCACGCCGCCGGCCTCGTTGACCTTGTCGATGTACATCTCGAACGCCTGCGCCGGTGGCTGGTCGTAGGGGACAACGAAGCCACTCTGCGCAATGGCCATGCCAACGATGATGGGGTCCGTGTTCGCGGGACTGGAAGAAGCGGCAGATTCTGAGGGCGCTTCGGAAGCAGCACTTGAAGCTGGCGCTGACGAAGGAGCGTCTGAACTCGATGAGGTGCTGGATGTACTCGAACATGAAGCCACGGCGAGCGCCGCGGCAAGCAACGGGACTGCTCGAACAAGAAGTTTCATTGTGCCTCCCGGCTTAGAGGTTGCGTCGCGGAGTAGGTAAGCAGGTCAGACCTTCTGTGTCAATAAGAAACTCCGGTCGCCTCAAACGCGTCTTGCAACGTCGTCGACAAAACTTTGGTCATAGCCCGCCAGCGGAAAGGGCGCTGGCCCGGCCGCCGCGTAATCAGATACGAGCCGCACGGAAGCCCGTGAAACGTCTCGGTCGGAGGATGGAAACTAGTGATTCGTCGCTGCCGGCGTCGACCTCCCGAACCCGGAACCGCGAGTCAAGCGCTCCAACAGCGGCTGGGTACGGAAGGCAATGGGCGTCGAGATGATCATGGTCGTAACCGTGTGCGTGACCCCGGGTATCTCGATGATCTCCGTGACGACGGCCTGAAGCTCTCGGTGCGTGGTTGACCCGACGCGCACGAGGAGATCCTCCCTGCCTGCTTGTGTATTTACCTCAAGCACTTCGGGGATGCGGCCTAGCTGAGCAACTACATCGGAGAGCATTCGCTGGTTGAGTTCAAGCGATACGAATGCCTGAACAGCGATTCCCACTGCGTCCAAGTTGACGGATGGGATGAAGCCTTCTAGCACCCCTGACTCTTCGAGACGCCGTATGCGCGCCTGAACGGTGTTCCGCGCCACGCCAAGGTCCGCCGCTAACTCCGCTATTCCCTGGCGGGCGTTGGCTGTCAGCCGCGCGAGCAACTCGGAGTCGAGCCGATCGATACTGATCAGATTGGGCATTTGAATCTCCTTCGGGACATATTCAGGTGCGCTGACTGCCACATTGCGCGGAAAAGATTGCGAAATGACGAGCTAATCCGAGAGCATCTAAACAGATCGATCAGGTCTGTGTTCCCAAAGTGGTCATTACGCTGAGACTGAGGTTACCCATCAATGCTGCTGCTTCCTCAGCCTGATCCTCCGCGCGTGGTAAGAGCGGCGGAGTTGCCCTCGGTGACCCACGAACGCGTATTTACCTACGTGGACCGTCTCACCGGCCTTCAAGCAATCATCGCGATCCACAGCACTGCCCTCGGACCAGCGCTCGGGGGCACCAGATTCTTCGATTACGCGAACGCGGAGGGTGCAATTGCCGACGCCCTCCGACTCTCCGAGGGGATGACCTATAAGGCAGCCGTTGCTGGTCTCCGACTTGGCGGCGGCAATGCTCGAAAGGGACAGTACGTCACTGCGGCCGACGTCGGAACGACGACCTCAGACATGGATGTCATTGCTCGCTACACCAAGCACGTCGTCGGCGTTTCGCGATCTGCCGGGGGATCAGGTGATAGCGGCTTCTCAACAGCTTCCGGTGTGTACCAAAGCATGCGAGTGGCGGCCCGCGTGAAGTTGGAGGCCGAGTCACTTGCAGGGGTGCGAGTGGCAGTAGAAGGCGCGGGCAAGGTCGGAATCCAACTGATCGGTCTCCTGGTATCAGCAGGTGCGTTCGTCGTCGTCGCAGACGCCAACAAAGAAGCCCTGCGGCTCGCCCTGGCGATCTATCCGCAGATCTCTGCAGTCGACTCAGCGTTGACAGCTGAGGTGGACGTCTACGCCCCGTGCGCACTTGGGGGAACACTCACGACATCAAGCGTCACCGAGGTTCGCGCACTGGTTGTCTGTGGTGCCGCAAACAACCAGCTGCTCACCCCTGAGGTCGACGCAGCGATGTGGTCAACAGGCATCGTCTGGGTTCCCGACTTCGTCGCCAATGCGGGCGGCCTGATTCAGGTCGCAGCAGAACTGGGCACGCAGGGCGAGATCGATGTGGCCGATCGCATAGCGAACATCGGCGGCACTGTCTCCGAGATACTCGGCCGGTCCGCGCGCACTGGTGTCACGCCCGGGCAGGCTGCACTTGCAGTTGCCAAGGAACGATCCGCCGCGCCTTGGACCATCTCGTGAGCGAATCAGAAGTATCGGCATGGTCCATGCCGCGACCAAGCACAGTAATTCCCGTATCCAATGAACGCGGTGACGATCTCCGGCGCATGTACCGGGACATGGTCCTTAGCCGCCGCGTCGATACCGAAGCAATAGCACTTCAGAGGCAAGGCGAACTAGGTCTGTGGCCATCACTCCTCGGCCAGGAAGGCGCCCAGGTAGGTGCAAGCCATGCCCTCCTTCGTCGAGACGTGGTGTTCCCGACATACCGCGAACATGCCGTCGCATGGTGTCGCGGAGTTAACCCAGTCGACCTGCTTGGCCTGTTCCGCGGCACCACTCTTGGAGGATGGGACCCGCGAGAGGCTAACTTCTTCCTCTACACACTGGTAATCGGAGCCCAGACTCTCCACGCCGTTGGCTACGCGATGGGAATCGTGCGAGACGGAGACGTCGGGACCGGAGACCCGGACCGCGACCGTGCGGTACTGGTGTTTCTTGGCGATGGCGCCCTAAGCGAGGGCGAGACAAACGAGGCGTTCATCTGGGCGTCGACACAAGACCTTCCGGTCGTGTTCTTCTGCCAGAACAACCAGTGGGCTATTTCAGCTCCCTTCTCGACTCAGAGCAGAGTTCCTGCGGCTAGACGTGCAGACGGCTTCGGATTCCCTGGCGTCCAGGTCGACGGCAATGACGCCGAGGCCTGCCGCAATGCGACCCATGACGCGCTCACGATCGCGCGATCTGGGGGTGGACCAACGCTGATAGAGGCGTTGACATATCGGCGCAATCCACATACGACTTCTGACGACGACGGCCGCTATCGATCGATGGAGGAGAACGACAAGTGGCTCGCGCTCGATCCCATTGATCGTCTGCGTCGACGCCTAGTTGAGGCGGACGACCTACATGAGGACTTCGAAAGAGAACTTCAGGTAGAGGAGCAGCATCTCGCTGAACTGCTTCGTTCGGGGTGTCGCCAGCTCGCGGATCCGGAAGTCAGCGGTCCGTTCCTCCATACATACTCCGAGACGACTGCAGAGATGCGAGAGCAGATGGTCGAGATCCAGGAGTTCACGTCCCTAGATCCTGGTGGACATCGGTGAACGCGCTTCCGCTTGCACATGCGCTAAATGCGGCGTTACGTGCAGAGATGTCTAGTGATGATCGGGTCATCGTTATAGGCGAGGACGTCGGCGCTCTGGGAGGAGTCTTCCGAGTAACCGACGGACTGCAGTCGCAGTTCGGCCACTCGCGCGTTGTCGATGCGCCGCTCGGTGAGGCGGGAATCGTCGGCAGCGCGATAGGGATCGCGATGGCTGGCTATCGGCCGGTATGCGAGATCCAGTTCGACGGCTTCGTCTTTCCCGCCATGAATCAAATCACCACTCAACTGGCAAAGTACCGCCATCGCTCCGAGGGCAAAGTGTCTCTCCCGGTGGTAATAAGAATTCCCGTTGGCGGCGGAATCGGAGCTATCGAGCATCATTCCGAGTCACCCGAGACGTACTTTGCGCACACCCCCGGAATCAAGGTCGTGTGCCCCAGCACGCCACAAGACGCGTACGACCTCCTTCGGCTCTCCATCCGCTCAGACGATCCGATCGTGTTCCTTGAGCCGAAGCACTCGTACTGGCTCAAGGGAGACGTCGATGCTGACGGTGTTTCTCTACCCCTCGACGCTTCGTTGGTCTTGCGGACGGGATCGGATCTAACACTGGTCACCTACGGAGCGCTAGTTCCCACCGCCCTCAAGGCCGCAGAGATCTCAGCGGCCGAAGGTCGGAGCATCGAAGTCATCGACTTGCGATCACTCTCGCCATTGGACACGAAGACGCTCGTCAGCTCGGTTAAGCAAACGGGCCGGATGATCGTTGTTCACGAGGCATCTCGAACCCTGGGACTCGGCGCCGAGATCGCGGCGCGCGTCCAAGATCAGGCGTTCTACTACCTGCAGAGCCCTGTCCTGCGCGTGACGGGCTACGACACTCCGTATCCCCCGAGTCGCCTCGAGCGGGACTGGTTACCCAATCTGGACCGGATCCTGGACGCGATCGATCAAAGCTTCGAGTACTGAGAGGCTAACCGATGACAACCGCGCTCCAGTTTCTTCTTCCCGACTGATGCGGAAGCGGCGAGCCGATGAGTGCTGAGTCCCTCGTGTTCACGCTGCCCGATGTCGGCGAGGGCCTGACCGAAGCGGAGATCGTCACGTGGCACGTAGCCGTCGGCGACATCGTCGAGGTAAACCAACTGATCGTCGAGATCGAAACCGCCAAGTCCATCGTCGAGTTACCGTGCCCGTACGCCGGGACGGTGGTTCGACTCCACGCCCAGCGAGGTGACTCCGTCGACGTAGGGCTCCCGATCATCACGGTAGACACCGCATCCGCAACTACCTCTCCGGCCGCCGAGGCTCCATCGAGAGAGTCGGAAGCGGAACCTCGCCTCCTCGTCGGCTACGGACCCCGCGACCACGGCGACGGACGCCGACGTCGACGCCGCGTCGAGAGTCACACTGTCTCGGAAACGCCTCTCCTCCCTCACACACCAGATCTCTCACCCCCGCGGAAGCCGGCTGCGAAGCCGCCGGTCCGAAAGCTCGCCAAGGACATCGGAGTCGACCTCGCAGCAATCGAAGCGACAGGTCCGGACGGGACCGTCAGCCGAGAGGACGTGTTGCGTGCCTCCGAGAGCCCGCCGGCCGAGAAGGGTGGCTGGAGCGAAGGCGCATCGTCCGACGTGGTGGACGGAGTCCTGCGAATCCCGGTCAGGGGCGTCCGGAAGTTCACCGCGGCCGCTGTTACCGCATCAGCGTTCACGGCGCCGCACGTAACCGAGTTCGTGACTGTCGACATGTCCAGGACCGTCGAGTTGCGCGCCCGCATCTCCGCCCGACGAGAGTTCTCTGGGATCAAGAAGCTCAGGAGATCGTCCAGATGAGAGAAGTGAACCTAGGTATTGCCGCGGCGACTCCTCGAGGACTCATCGTCCCGAACATCAAGGGTGCGCAACGCATGCTGCTTTCAGAACTTGCCGTGGCGATCTCCTCGCTCGCCGACGTCGCCCGTACGGGCAAGACATCACCAGCAGACCAAGCCGGAGGCACAATCACAATCACGAACATTGGCGTTTTCGGGGTAGATACCGGCACGCCAATCCTCCACTCGGGCGAGGCTGCAATCCTCGCGTTCGGAGCGATCCGCCGAACACCGTGGGTCGTCGGCGAAGGCGTTGATGAACGTATAGAGCCGCGGTGGACGACCCAGCTCGCTCTGTCATTCGACCACCGCGTCATGGACGGTCAGCAAGGCTCCGAGCTGCTGGCTCACGTGGCTTCCGTCCTGAACGAACCTGGACTCGCCGTTCTCTGACCGCTATCAAGTGCCTACAGGAGGCCACAATGACCGTCGCACGCATGATGCCTTCTCAAGAGGCATCGGATCTGATCGACCTGACACGAGCGATTGTCGCCCGTGACCTCCGTCCTCGAGTGGGCCTGGCCGAAGACAGTGCGACGTTTCCGCGAGACACCTTCCGCACGCTCGGTAGCGTCGGCCTCCTCAGCCTCCCGTATCCCGAGCAGTACGGCGGCGGAGGACAACCGTACGAGGTCTACCTACAGGTGCTTGAGGAGATCAGTTCCTGCTGGGCAACCATCGGAGTTGGCACATCGGTCCACGCATTGTCGTGCTTCGGTCTGTTCACCGCCGGCACCGAGAAACAGCGGGAAGCCTGGCTGCCCGCGATGCTCTCTGGGGAGCAGTTAGGCGCCTATTGCCTTTCCGAGGCGCATGCCGGATCCGACCCTTCTGCAATGCGCACGAGGGCAACCCTTGACGGAGACGAGTACGTCATTGANNTGATGGCGCAAAAGCGTGGACGACCCATGGCGGCCAGGCCGACTTCTACAAGGTAATGGTCCGCACCTCCGACAACGGAGGGCGCGGCATCTCCTGCTTCCTCATCCCATCTGATTCGGAAGGGCTCTCAGCAGATCCCGCAGAGCGAAAGATGGGCCTAATGGGATCCGTGACCGCAACGATGCGGTTCGACGGCGTCCGGGTCGCCAGAGAAAGGATGCTCGGCAGCGAAGGCCAGGGCCTGAAAATCGCGCTTGCCGGCCTAGACGCTGGACGACTTGGCATTGCTGCCGTCGCCACAGGCCTCGCGCAAGGAGCACTGGATCTTGCGCTGTCGTATGCCAAGGAGCGAATCGTGTTTGGTCAGCCAGTAGCTGATCACCAGGGTGTCGCGTTCATGCTCGCGGACATGGAGGCCGCAGTCAGTTCCGCGCGGGCGACGTACTTGGAAGCAGCCCGACGTAAAGATGCCGGACTCTCGTACGCGAGACAGGCCGCGGTCGCCAAACTTATAGCGACGGACAACGCCATGCGCGTCACGACCGACGCCGTACAGATACTTGGCGGCGCGGGCTACACCAAAGACTTTCCCGCTGAGCGCTACATGCGAGAAGCAAAGGTCATGCAGATCTTCGAAGGGACAAATCAGATTCAACGCCTGATCATCAGTCGAGACCTTTCCCGCCGATAGAAGGTAGAACGAACGGTGAAACTTCGTGACACATCCGCCCTAGTGACTGGAGGCGCGTCGGGCTTGGGCCTCGCTACCGCCCGTGCACTAGCGGCAGCAGGGGCCAGGGTCCTCGCTCTAGACCTTCCTCAGTCCATCCCAGAATCGAACGATCATGAAGGAGTCGCCTTCCATGCAGGAGACGTTACCCAGCACCAACAAGTGCAGGGAGCCATAGACGCTGCTGAGGAACTGGGCCAACTTCGCACGGTCGTCAACTGCGCCGGAGTCGCGCCCTCGCAAAGGATCGTCGGACGAGGGAGAGTCCATGACCTTGACCTCTTCAACGAGGTCGTACGGGTGAATCTGATCGGCACGTTCACCGTGACCGCTCTTGCCGCAGCGGCAATCGCTCGTACAGAAGCGTTGGCGGACGGGGCCCGCGGAGTCATTGTCAACACTGCCTCGATCGCGGCTTTCGACGGTCAAGTCGGACAGGCCGCGTATGCCGCGTCGAAGGCAGGGGTCGTCGGATTGACGCTTCCGGCAGCACGTGACCTGTCGCGGTACGGGATTCGCGTCTGTTGCATTGCACCAGGAATCGTTGAAACCCCAATGATGGCAACCGTAAGCGACGAGTTCCGCACTGCGCTGGCGGCGACAATTCCCTTTCCGAACCGGTTTGCCCGGCCAGAGGAGTTTGCCGACTTGGTCTTGGCGCTAGTTGCCCACGACTACCTCAACGGCGAAACGATCCGGATGGACGGTGCTCTTCGAATGGGTCCGCGCTAGCAGCAGCATTCTCCGGCCACGACAACGTTTCGCCTCCGTCAGTGTCTTCCGCGCCTTGGCCAAGCCCAACTGTGCGATGTTCCGGAGGCGTAACTATGGATGCGTCTATGGTTCCGGTTTCAGTCGACCAGATCTAGCCCTGCGCCGATGACAGTCTGGACATCGAGCCCGTGGTACTTGTAGACGCTCTCGAGATCTCCTGACTGGCCGAACTTGGAGACACCGAGGTTTGTCGCTTTCACCCCGTTGATGCCTGCAAGAAACCCCAGGGTGTGCGGATGGCCGTCGAGCAAGGTCACCATGGGCCGTGCTCGCTCGCTCGAGAAGACGGAACTTAGGATCCATTCGTCCCCCTGGTCCAGTCCTCGTCTTGCCTGCAGTGCTTCAAAGAGCAGCCCGGCGTTTGTCACGCAAACGACGTCTGCCCCAAAGCCCATTAGGTCCAGCCTTCTGGCGGCTTCTAGGGCCTCAGGGAGTACGGCTCCCATTGCACAGATGGTCAACGCAGGATTGTCGTGACGCTTGAGGAGGTAGGCCCCCGCGACAACGTGCTTTCGGCGCCGCTCGCGAGCGGCCAAATCCGTGGGAACTTTGGCTAGCTCCTGGTCGATCGGTCGAGTAGAAAGCCGAATGTAAGCCGAGCTACCCCCCGGATGCCCCAGCCTGGCGAGAGAAGCGAGAAGCGTCCACTCTGCATCCAGCACGAAAGCCGGCTCGTAACTCAAGCAACCCGGCTGCTCCAATCCGATGGATGGGGTCTTGATGGACTGGTGGGCACCGCCTTCGGCAGCCAACGTAACGCCAGATGGTGTCCCAACCAAGATGGACTGCCCTCCGGCATAAATTCCGAATGACCACGGCTCCAAAGCACGCTCGACGAACGGGTCATAAAGCACGCCGACCGGGAGCAGTGGCTGGCTCCATCTATCCCATGTCGAGCCCAGCTCGCCAAGAAGCCCGACGAGATTCGTCTCGGCAATTCCGAGCTCGAAATGCTGACCGGTCGGTGCTTCTCGCCAATGGAGAATGGTCTCCGCGTCATCTGAGAACCAATCCTCGCGCTTCGTCTGGGACCACACGCCGACCTTGTTGACCCATCCCGCCAAGTTGGTGCTCGAGCTGACGTCAGGGCTCACCGTCACAATGCGCTTGCCTACAGAAGGAGCCTCCCGGTTCACGTCGAGGAGAGTTCTACCAAGCGCTGCCTGAGTAGTACCGACACCAGTCGGGGTTCTTCCTAGATCAATCGGAACCACCATCGGCTCAAGCGCCTCCGGCGTGCTACGTCGCAGGCGCCTCGCCGCCTCGTCGCACAACTGCGCTTCGCGCGACCCGGGAGCAAAGCGGTGCCAAGGATCGTCGGGCGACATTCCAGATTCGGACGCCAGCCCAGCAAACTGCTCTGCAGACAGTAGAGCGGAGTGATTCTGAGGGTGTCCGGCGCTCGCGAGGCCGTAGCCCTTGATCGTGTACGCGAAGATCACCGTTGGCCGAGTGTCATCGATTTCCTCGAACGCTCGATCCAAGGCGCTCGCGTCATGGCCGCCGAGGTTTCGGATTGCTCCAACCAGGTCAGCATCCGGGAGCGCCTCAATCAGCGATCGGACGTCGCCTGCAAGGTCGCTCTCCCCCGGCAAGCGCTCGCGAAGCTCGCTGGCACTGCACCGCAGCAGTCGTTGGTACTCGGGATTGGGCATTTCATCAATTCGACGCTTGAGTGACGAGCCTCCCTCGCGAGAGAACAGCTCCGTGAGAGTGCTTCCGTACTTCACCGTCACTACCTGCCAGCCTGCGGCAGCAAACATCTGCTCAAAGCGATGCGCTCCCATGATCGGCATGATCCGGTCGAGGGATTGCCGGTTGAGGTCCACAATCCAAACGACTTCGCCGAGTTCCGCGACCATAGGGTCGAGGATGGCTTCCCAGCAAGCTCCCTCATCCAACTCCGCGTCGCCCACGAGGGAGAATTGCCGGCCGTATCCACCGCCTCCGAACTGCGACTCCACGTACCTCCGAGCAAGCGACCCCCAGATTGGTGCGGCCGCGCCAATGCCCACAGAGCCAGTTGAGTAGTCGGGTCTGTCTGGATCCTTTGAGCGGCTCGGGTAACTCTGAAGTCCGCCGAACTCGCGAAGAGTGGTCAGATACCCCGCTTCTAACGCGCCGAAAAGGAAGTTGATCGCGTGCAGCACCGGGGAGGCATGAGGTTTGACCGAAACGCGGTCATCGGGTCCAAGGTGCTTCAGCCACAGGGAAGTCATTATCGAAACCATGGAGGCGCTCGATGCTTGGTGTCCGCCAACCTTCATGCCAGATGGATTCGAACGC
>JAPLBU010000010.1 GCA_026392575.1 Actinomycetota bacterium
GCGAGCAGGCCCTCGACCTCACCGAGCGCGGCGCGCATGCGCACCTGTCCGTGCGCTCCCCCGTCAATGTCGTGCAGCGCGATGTTCTCGGCGTCGTGCCGGTGCTGCAGCTCGGGATCGTCATGCGACACCTGCCGCCGCGCGTCGCCGACGCACTGTCATGGCCCCTCGTGCGGCTGACGGTCGGCGACATCACGAAGGTCGGCCTGCGCAAACTCCCCTACGGACCCAACACGCAGATCGCCCGGGACCGCCATATCCCGCTGCTCGACATCGGCACGATGGCCGCCATCAAGCAGGGCAGCATCGTCGTGCACGGGGACATCGACCACTTCACGGCAGACGGTGTCGTCTTCACCGACGGCAGCGCTCTCGCGTGCGACGCGGTCGTGCTCGCCACCGGCTATCGCCCGGGCCTCGCCGACTTCCTACCCGAGTGGGAACAGGTCTGCGATCCCGACGCAATGCCGCTCGTGTCGGGTCGGCCGACAGCGCTGCCCGGGCTCTACTTCTGCGGGATGTTCGTATCGCCGTCGGGGATGCTGCGCGAGATGGGCATCGAGGCGCGCGCTCTCGCCGCGTCCATCGCCCAGGGATAACGGGACGTCAGCAGGTGGCGCCGGGCGTCATGGAGAGGGTGACCGGGCCGCTGCCCGTCCTGCTACCGAGCGGCGTGTAGGTGGTCACGGACCATTTCCAGTCGAGCGTTCCCGAGTCAGCGCCCGCGGGAACATTCACGGTGTACTTGCCCTTGCCCGTGATCTTCAAGGGGGCGTTGCCGACCCTGCCCGTGAACGTGAGGGTGCCGGCGACGTCCGAGGTGGGGGTGAACGTGATGGTGCCAACCATGTCGCCCGACGATTCCGCGGTGAACGGCTTGGTCACGTCACAGGTCTTGCCGGTGATGCGGGTACCGCCCGGCGCCGTGGGGATCGACCCCTCGAGGGCATAGCCGCCGGCCTTGGTGTCGAAGGCCACCTCTGCCTTGGCCACGCCGCGCTTGGATCGCGCCTCGAGCGAGACGGTCGCGGACTTGTCCTTCTCCCCCGGAGCCACGTAGGCGAAGGTCGCGTCGGCCGGCACCTTCGATCCCGCGGGGTCCACCGACGAGCCGCCGCTCAGGGTGGCCGTCACCGAGCCACCGACCGGTGACCCGTCGATCTTGCTGCGCGGAGCCGCGGTGATCGTCAGTGCTGCGGACGGCTTCAGGCCCGTGCGCTTGCTCGGAGAGGTGGTCGGCTCCAGGGCGACGCACCGGCCGGACTCCCAGCCCTTCTTCGCCGCCTCGACCGCCTTGCCCATCGTCGCGGCGGCCATCAGCTGCCCCCACTTGCCCTGCTCCGCTACGAAGGCATCGGTCACCTTGCCTCCCGTGCGATTCACCTTCGACCGGTAGTTGCTGAGTTCCGACCCACCGACCGTCCAACCTGCCCCTACTGTTGGCAAACTCGGCTGACTGGGTCCTCGTGTCAACGTCGTAGGACACCAACTGCGCGTCATCGTCGACCTGTCCCACGATCGTCACCTCGACCGTGAGGTTCGAGCCCGTAGTGCCCCCGGCGCTCGTCACCGACGCGGTCATGGTGGTCGTCGACGTGAACTGCCCCTTGGCGTCGGGGCACGGCGCCACCGTGATGAGGGTCTTGAGCGTGCCGGTTACTCCGCCGACCGTGACCGTGCCGCCCACGTCGAGCGAGCCCTTCGCGGCGTCACCCGTGACCTTCATCGCTCCCTCCCCGCCGGACGCCGGGTCTGACATGTCCTTCGTCTCAGCAGCGGGCTTGCCGGGCGGGATGTCATTCGTCGAGGACACTGCAGCGTCCTGTGCCAGAGCGCCGATCATGAGATTGCCGAACATCAGACCGCCCATGGACGGTGCGTCTTCAGTCCTGATGCCTGCCCCGAACCGCCCGAAATTCGGCTGGTCGACGTAGCCCTCAGCCAACGTGAGCATTCCGGTGGCCAACGCCGCGTATGCCGCATCCGCCGGGGCCGCGCCGCCGAGTTCCGCCTCGAGTCCGGACATCGTCATCAACTGGCGGTCCATGCTGGCGGTGAGGGCGCGCATCTCCTGCTCCTGCTCCGCTGCCGGCATTGCCGCGAAGGCCTGGACGGCAGCCAGCCCGTTGGCGCCACCCGAAGCCGCAGGTTCCGTCGAAGAGAACGACGAACAGCCCGTGAGGGCAAGGAGTCCGCAGAGGGCCAGAGCAGCGATCCTGGAAAGCACAGCCGGAACCTGCATGGACGTCCCCGATCGTCACATCACACTTTTCACCCGAAATCCGGCATTGCTCACAATAGATGCCACGGGGGTGGATAGCGGGAAATACCGGTCAGGACTTTCAACTGCCACGCCTCACCCGGTCGGGCAGATTCTCAGCCCCCGGAGACCTCGGCCATCCGGACGGCGATCAGCCGCTTCACGAGCTTCTTCGGCAGCGGAGTGGCCACGTCGAACTGGAACGAGCCCTTCGACACGACGTAGCCCTGGAGCTCGTCGGTCAACTGCGCCGTCACGTTGCCGCTGTGGGGGGCGTAGGTCAGGTGGTTCTTGAACGCAGCGAACCCCGCGACGCCTTTGCCGTTGACCTTGAAGACGGGGGCACCGTACGAGAGGCCCTGCTCCGCATCGGGAACGATCTCGAGGATCGTGCGACGCACCTGCTCGAGGGTCGAGCGCTTCGGCTCGTCCAGGGCGCCGATGTAGTCGTCGATCTGCGCAGCAGACATCGCACCATTGTGAGCCAGGCGGCGGCGTTAGGCGAGGTACGCCTCCAGCGAGTCGAAGTAGCTCTCCATACCCGCCTGCGCCTGCGCTGCCTGCTCGGCCGGCATCTCCCCGAACTGGCTGAACTTGACCCAGCTGCGGAAGTCCCGGCTCTCGAACTCGATGCGCACGAGATGGTGTGGCGCAGACTCGTCGCGCGCAGCGAA
Organism: Actinomycetota bacterium; assembly: GCA_026392575.1. Classification (GTDB taxonomy): domain Bacteria; phylum Actinomycetota; class Actinomycetes; order S36-B12; family S36-B12; genus UBA10649. The sequence continues at coordinate 2,935 of JAPLBU010000010.1, forward strand.
CTCGTCGGCATCCTGCGTGTACGCCATCGTGTGCTCGAGTCGAGCGTTCTTCACAACGATGGTGTAGCGGCCGTAGAAGTAGGCGACGAAGTCCATCGCCGGCACATCGACGGCAACGGCCCACGGGCCGCCCTCGATCGCCTCCGATGTCACGGAACCTGGCACGACGGACAGGTCGGCCGGGTGGTACCAGGCCTCCAGCGCGACCGGATCAGTCCAGGCCGCCCAGAGGATCTCGACGGGAAGGTCGAGTTCGCGTTCGACGGAGTACAGCAGGCTGTCATTCATCGG
>JAPLBU010000384.1 GCA_026392575.1 Actinomycetota bacterium
CGTGCTCGACGGTGGCGATGTCGAGATGTACAGCGGCGACGCGGCGCGGTCCTGCGCCGATCTCGAGGTGGTCATCCAGCGTGTCGCCGAGAGCGGCGCGATCCCGCTCGTCCTCGGTGGCGATCACACGATCACGTGGCCAGATGTCACCGGGGTGGCGAGGGCACGCGGCTGGGGTCGAGTCGCGGTGCTGCACTTCGATGCGCACGCCGACACCGGCGACATTACTTTCGGGTCGCTGGTGGGCCATGGCCAGCCGATGCGCCGGCTCATCGAGTCGGGCGCTGCACGTGGTGACCGCTTCCTGCAGATCGGACTGCGGGGGTACTGGCCGCCGCCGGAGACGCTGGACTGGATGGCGCAGCAGGGCATGCGCAGTTACGAGATGACCGAGATCACTGCACGCGGACTTGCGGAGTGCCTGACCGAGGCGTTCACCATTGCGCTCGACGATTGCGACGGCATCTTCCTCAGTGTCGACATCGATGTGTGCGATCCCGGCCATGCACCCGGTACCGGGACGCCCGAACCCGGTGGTCTCTCCGCCCGGGAACTGCTCGATGCCGTGCGGCGGATCTGCTACGAACTGCCCGTCCTCGGCATGGATGTCGTGGAGGTGGCGCCCCCATACGACCACGCCGACATCACTGCACTGCTCGGCAACCGCGTGGTGCTCGAGGCCCTGTCGGCGATTGCTCGCCGGCGCAAGGATGATCGCGACGGCACGCACTGGGATCCGCGTCAGCCGTTGCTCACCGACCGGATCCCGGGAGAAATGTGATGCGAGTCCTCGCGATTGGCGCTGGCGGAGTGGGCACATCGGCGGCGATGATCGCGGCCCGTCGGGACTTCTTCGAGACGTGGGTGGTCTCTGATTACGACGCTGCGCGTGCGCAGGCGGTTGTCGACCGACTGGGCGACAGCCGTTTCGTCGCGGCTCGGGTGGATGCCTCGAGTGTGCAGGCCGTCGCAGACCTGTGCCGTGAGCACGCGATCACGCATGTGCTCAACGTGGTCGACCCCCGTTATGTTGTGAGCATCTTCGAGGGCGCGTTCCTCGCGGGTGCTGACTACCTCGACACGGCGATGAGCCTGTCACGACCGCATCCCGTGCACCCGTATGCCGAGGTCGGGGTCAAGCTCGGCGACGAGCAGTTCGCCCAGGACGAGACCTGGAAGGCGGCGGGGCGGTTGGCGCTGTGCGGGATGGGCGTCGAGCCCGGCCTGGCGGATGTCTTCGCCCGCTACGCGGCGGATCATCTCTTCAGCGACATCGATGAGATCGGGATCCGCGACGGCGCGAACCTCGTGGTCGACGGGTACGACTTCGCGCCGTCCTTCTCGATCTGGACGACCATCGAGGAGTGCCTGAATCCGCCAGTGATCTGGGAGAAGGATCGCGGCTGGTTCACGACGCCGCCGTTCTCACGACGCCGCCGTTCTCCGAGCCTGAGGTCTTCGACTTTCCCGAGGGCATCGGCCCGGTCGAGGTCATCAACGTCGAGCATGAGGAAGTGCTCCTCGTGCCGCGCTGGATCGACTGCAAGCGAGTGACGTTCAAGTACGGACTCGGCGACGAGTTCATCGACGTCCTGAAGACCCTGCACAAGCTCGGCCTGGACCGCACGGACCCTGTCACCGTCAAGGGCGTTGAGGTGAGCCCGCGCGATGTCGTGGCGGCCGCTCTGCCGGACCCCGCCACGCTCGGCGACAAGATGAGTGGAAAGACCTGTGCCGGCACCTGGGTGACGGGCACCGGCACCGATGGCAATCCACGTGAGGTGTACCTGTACCACGTAGCCGACAACGAGTGGACGATGGTGGAGTACGGCGTTCAGGCGGTTGTCTGGCAGACGGCGATGAACCCGGTCATCGCTCTCGAACTGCTGGCCGGCGGCCGGCCTGATCGAGATCAGCTCGTGTACGTGATCGTGAACGTGGTGGAGGCCCCGTTCACGACGAGACGGTAGGTGTACGTGCGCTCGCACCAGTCGCCGTTCTCGCAGAACGGGTTGAACTCGACTGCGGCGGTGCCGTGGTTGTCGGTGCGCGCGCGGTCGTCTGTCCGCCATGTGCCGGCCTGCTCGAACTGCAGGATGACCGACCGGCCGGCGGTGGCGGGGTCGGTTGCGACGATCAGCTGGGGCAGTTGGTCCGGCGTGCGGTAGCGGTCGACGTCGAAGGTCCGCCTGACGTCGTCCACGCCATCGGACCAGCTCCAGAACAGGTGTGGATTGCGCGTCCGGGCGTGGGCGGTCCCGGGGCTGCTGACGCCCACGGTCACGGCGATCAACGTCACAAGCACCAGGGTCGCTGGGCGTCTGAACACAACTAACCGGC
>JAPLBU010000451.1 GCA_026392575.1 Actinomycetota bacterium
ATCCCATCTCCGTGCGCACCGTGTCGCGTGCGCCGAGGCCCGCCGGGATCGCACCGAAAGGCTCGCCCGCGGCGAGCAGCGCATCCCACAGGTCGCCCAGCACCACGACGGGCGCGACGATCTCGTAGCCGTGCTCACCCGTGTACCCGGTGCGACAGACGATGACCGGCTGCCCACCGAACTCAGCTGATGCCATCGCCATGTAGTCGTGGTCGGCAGGAAGGCCCATCGCCCGCATCACGTCGATGCTGCGCGGGCCCTGCACGGCAATGATCCCGTGGTCGTCGTGATGGTCGTCGATGACGACCCCTTCGGGCGCGCGGCGACGGAGCTCCGCGACGACCGTTGCCGCGTTCGAGGCATTCGGGATCATGAAGACCTCTTCGTCCGACCAGCGGTAGACGATCAGGTCGTCGATCACCCCGCCAGCGTCATTGCAGAGCATCGAGTACTGCGCGTGTCCCGCGCCGATGCGACCGAGGTCATTGGCCAGCACCGAGTTGAGGAAGCTGACGGCGCCGGGGCCGTGGATGCGCACCTTGCCCATGTGCGAGACGTCGAACAAGCCGACGGCCGTTCGAACCGCCGCGTGCTCGGCGAGCACACCGGTGTACTCGATGGGCATATCCCAGCCACCGAAGTCGGCGGTCTTCGCGCCCGCCGCGATGTGCCGGGAATGCAACGGGGTCTGCCTCAGCGCAATGTCGCTCACGTGCCGACCGTAGTACGTCCGGTCGAGCGCGCCACCGACCCGCCGTGAATACAGTTCCCCCATGACCCACACACCGACCGCCAAGCTCGCCCTCGCCGACACCAAGCCCGCCGCCATGGTCACCGACGCCCTCGTGGTGGCGCTGGCTCCGGGACGAGGGAAGAAGGCCGATGTCATCGCTCCAGGCCTGAGTGCCGCCGTGCGCACCCGACTGGCCGACGCCTTCGCTGCGATGGGCGCCACCGGCAAGGCCGGCGAGGTCACCCGTATCCCGGGCGGCGGCACGATCAAGGCACCGATCGTTGTCGGGCTGGGACTCGGCGACGCCGCCAAGCAGTCCGATGCCGAGGCACAGCGCCGAGCGGTCGGCGACGCCATCCGCAGCCTCGCCGGCACGAAGCGTGTAGCTCTCGCCATCCCACTGGCCGACGACGAAGCCCTCCTGACCGTGTCGATCGCCGCACTCCTGAGCGCCTACGACTTCGTCGCGTACCGCAGCGCCTCGAAGAAGGACCGCAAGGCACCGGTGCAGTCGATCACCGTCCTGCTCGAGTCCGCACCCACGCCGGAGCAGAAGCAGGCCGCGAAGGATGTTGCTGCCGTCGCTGCGTCCCCCCGCCCAATGCGCTGCCGCCGGCCGCCCTTGCCCACGCCGCAGAGCAGGCCGTCGCCGGGCTGCCCGTCCACGTCACCATCTGGGACGAGCTCGACCTCCTGCGCGAGGGCTGCGGCGGCATCCTGGGGGTCGGCCAAGGCTCCGCTCACCCCCCTCGGCTCACGCGCCTGGAGTACCGGCCAGACGGAGCGACGGCACACCTCGCCCTCGTCGGGAAGGGCATCACCTTCGACACCGGCGGCATCTCGATCAAGCCCGCCGCGAACATGGACGAGATGAAGTCCGACATGGCCGGTGCAGCAGCCGTCATCGGAGCCGTGCGAGCGATCGCAGAGCTCGGCCTGCCGATCCGCGTCACGGGCTGGCTGCCGTCCGCCGAGAACATGCCCAGCGGCACCGCGANNNNACGATCTACGGCGGCAAGACGGTCGAGGTGCTGAACACCGACGCCGAGGTTCGACTGATCCTCGCCGACGCCATCGGGCTCGCCGCCGTCGACAAGCCCGATCTCATCATCGACGTGGCCACCCTCACAGGAGCTGCCGTCGTGGCCCTCGGCTCGCGGACCGCCGGAGTCATGGGCAACGACGACGCCGCCCGCGCCAGCGTCTGCGCCGCCGCCGAGGCAGCGGGCGAGGCCGTCTGGCCGATGCCCCTGCCCGATGACCTGCGTGCGGCCCTCGACTCAGGCACCGCAGATATCGCCAATATCGGCGACCGGATGGGCGGCATGCTCTCCGCGGGCGTCTTCCTCAGGGAGTTCGTGCCCGCTGGCCAGACATGGGTCCACATGGACATCGCCGGACCCTCCTTCAACGAGAAGGGCGCCTACGGCTACACCCCCAAGGGCGGCACGGGCAGCGCCGTGCGGACCTTCATCCAGCTGGCCGCCGAGATGGCACAGGGGGCCATGTAGCGGTCTGGTTCGTCGATGGGAGGATGTGACCCTCGTCGGATGACGATCACGAACCCCCGAGACTGGAGTGGGCGACAGTGGCCAATGCAGACCTGGTAATCCTCGGCGGCGGCAGTGGCGGCTACGCCTGCGCGCTGCGTGCAGCCGAGCTGGGCTTGTCGGTCATCCTCATCGACAAGGACAAGCTCGGCGGCACCTGCCTGCACCGTGGCTGCATCCCCACCAAGGCCCTGCTGCACGCGGCTGAGGTCGCTGACAGCGCCAGGGAGAGCGACGCCTTCGGCGTCCGCGCGACCTTCGACGGCATCGACATGCCCAAGGTCAACGAGTACCGCGACGGTGTCGTCGGCAAGCTCTACAAGGGCCTGCAGGGCCTCGTCAAGAGCCGCAACGTGACCTTCGTCGAAGGTGCTGGCCGGCTCGTCTCCCCGAACACCGTCGAGGTCAACGGGGAGCAGTACACCGGCACCAACGTCGTGCTGGCCACCGGTTCCTACGCGCGCAGCCTGCCCGGCCTCGACATCGCCGGCCGGATCATCACGTCCGACCAGGCACTCAACCTCGACTACGTGCCCAAGAGCGTCATCGTTCTCGGCGGTGGCGTGATCGGCGTCGAGTTCGCCAGTGTCTGGAAGTCCTTCGGCGCCGACGTGACCATCGTCGAGGCCCTGCCGAACCTGGTTCCCAACGAGGACATCGCCTGCTCCAAGGCCCTCGAGCGCGCGTTCCGCAAGCGCGGCATCAACTTCAGCCTGGGCGTGCGCTTCGCCTCGGCAACCCAGGACGATCACGGCGTGCACGTGATCCTCGAGGACGGCAAGACCCTCAACGCGGACCTGCTGCTCGTCGCCGTCGGACGCGGCCCCCATGCGTCAGGCATGGGCTTCGAGGAGCAGGGCGTTGCGATGGAGCGCGGCTGGGTGCTCGTCGACGAGCGCCTGCACACGAACGTGCCCGGAGTCTTCGCCGTCGGCGATATCACCCCCGGCCTGCAGCTTGCGCACCGCGGCTTCCAGCACGGCATCTTCGTCGCCGAGGAGATCGCCGGACTCAACCCCGCCGTCATCGCCGACGTCAACATCCCCAAGGTCACCTACTGCGAGCCCGAGGTCGCCAGCGTCGGCCTCACCGAGGTGCAGGCACGCGAGAAGTTCGGCGACAACGTCGCGACCTACGAGTACAACCTCGGCGGCAACGGCAAGAGCCAGATCCTCGGGACCACGGGCTTCATCAAGCTCGTGCAGCAGAAGGACGGCCCGGTCGTCGGCATCCACATGGTTGGCTCGCGCATCGGCGAGCAGATCGGCGAGGCCCAGCTCATCGTGAACTGGGAGGCCTACCCCGAGGATGTCGCAACCCTGATCCACGCGCACCCGACCCAGAACGAGGCCCTGGGCGAGGCGCATCTAGCCCTCGCCGGCAAGCCCCTGCACGCGCACGCCTGACGCACCAGCAAACCGAAGGGACACAGCACCGATGTCGGTCACCGTCACGATGCCCGCACTGGGCGAGAGCGTCACCGAGGGCACGGTCACCCGCTGGCTCAAGGCCGTGGGCGACACCGTCGTCGCCGATGAGCCCCTGCTTGAGGTGTCCACCGACAAGGTCGACACCGAGATCCCGTCACCCGCATCGGGCGTGCTGCTGTCGATCGCCGTGGGCGAGGACCAGACCGTCGCTGTCGGCGCTGAGCTCGCGCAGATCGGCGCGGCCGACTCGGCTGCTCC
>JAPLBU010000305.1 GCA_026392575.1 Actinomycetota bacterium
CGACCTGCCGTCGTCGGGCTACCGGATCGACCGGTTCACCGTGCAGGTCACGGATCCGCAGCATCCGATCTGCGCGGGGGTCACGGACTTCGAGATCGATGACGAGCTCTACTTCGCCCCGGTGCTCAGCGACCGAATCCATCCGCTTCTCAGCCAGGACGCGGCCATGGACGGCGCGCTCTTCCAGGACACCTTCGACGAGGTCTCGAATGGCTCGTCGACCGGCATCACCTGCGCGGACCGCGGGCAGGACGGCGGCCTGCATGGCGGCAGTTCCCTGATGGGCTGGACGACGACTGCGGGGAGCAGCCCCGTCGCCACCCTGCTGATGGGCGATGGCCCGAGCACGTTTGCCAACCCGATGTTCCGGCTGCTGCTCGCCAACGCACTTGACTGGGCGAGCAGTGACGAGGCCCACGAGGCCGCACAGGCCGACCCGTTCCCGATCCCACTGCCCTAGCCGACCTGCAGTCCCGCCGACCAAACAACGAACGGCCCGTTGTGGCTGGTTTCACGGGCGTGAAAGCAGCCACAGAGGGCCGTTCGCCAGAGCTGAAGCTGGTCTCGCCTAGCCTTGGCGGCGAGCTGTGCGTGATGCAAGTGCCACAGCAATGATCAGCGCCGCGCCGTTGAAGAGCTGCGTCACATAAGACGGAGCACCTGCCAACTGCAAACCGGTGACGCCGGTCGCTAGCAAGAAGATGGCCACAAGCGTACCCAGCACGTTCACGCGCCCCGGCCGAATCTGCGTTGCACCCAGAAACACTGCAGAGAAGGCAGGGAGCAGGTAGCCACTACCGCTGTCGGGCGTGGCCGTGCCGATGGTCGAAAGATAAACGATGCCAGCGAACGCGGAGGTGACACCCGACGTGATGAACGCGATAGTGATGACCCGTGCGACCCGCACTCCGGCAAGGCGCGAGGCTACGGGGTTGCCGCCAACTGCATAAAGGTAACGACCGCCCGGCGTGTACTCAAGGATCCACCAGAAGAACAGTGCGATGCCGGCCGCATAGTAGACCGACCGGGGGAGACCGAAGATCTCAGTACGCGCGAACTCGAAGAAGGGCGCATACCCCCCCGTGCTCAGGACGATTTGGGAACTATCCGTGATCATGTAAGCGACGGCAATGAGAATGCTGCTCATCCCGAGAGTCCCGATGAACGAATCAACCTTCAATTTGACCACGACCAGCGAGTTTGCAAGCCCGACAATTACGCCGAGGATCAAAGACCCGCCCGCGGCAAAGACGATGCCGTGATGGCTGTTTAGCGCCCATGCCGTGAAACACACCGAAACGGTCAGCGTTCCCGCGATGGTTAGATCAAATGCACCCGCTGCAATCGGCATGATCACCCCGAGTGCCACGATCGCCGCGATTGCCTGGAAGGTAAGCACCTGCTTGAAGGTGCTTACCTGGAGGAAGAGGTCCGGGATCCACAAAGCGAAAATGACTACGAGCAGCCCCCACACGTAAAGGCCGCTGTACTTGTCGAAGCCCAGGTTGATGCGACGCTTCGGCTTCGTCGTGGAGCCCTCGGGCGCGGGGGCGGTCTGCACGTCGGTCATGTCATGAACTCCGGTTCGTCTCGGGCTGAGCTTCGGGTCAGGCAGCGGGTTCGGTGGTGTCGCGACCGATGGTGGCCGCGGTGATGTTGTCGGCAGTGATCTCCCTGCCGCGCAGAGTGCTGGCGACCTTGCCTCGGCGCATGATGATGACCCGGTCGCACACGCGCACCAGTTCCTCATGGTCGGTCGAGCAGACGAGGACCGCGGCGCCCTGCGCTGCTGCCTCGTCGATCAGACGGTGGATGTCGGCCTTCGCTCCGACATCGACGCCCTGGGTCGGCTCGTCGAGAATCAGAACCTCCGGCTCCTGACGAAGCCAGCGAGCCAGGATCACCTTCTGCTGGTTGCCACCCGACAGCTGGGCCATCGTGTACTCGGTCTGGCCACCCGGCTTGACAGTCAGCTTGTCGAGCCAGATGCGCACATCGGCACGCTCCGGCTTCCGCCGCAGGATGCCGGCAGTCATGTGACGGCCGGGATCGACCAGAGTGATGTTCTCCCGCAGCGTCTGGTCGAGCAACGAGGCATTTGCGTGCCGCTCAGCGGGCACGAGGGCGACACCGCGCTCGATCGAGATGTCGGGGCGGTTGGGCGGCAGCACCTTCCCGTCGACCGAGATCTCGCCGCTGTGCCCAATACCACCGAAGACGATAGGCGCCACGGTCTCTCGACCAGATCCGGTGATTCCCGCGACACCGACAACCTCGCCACGGTGGATGGTCAGATCCATCGCCGTGACTGAGCCACCCGCCACACCAGAGATGTTGAGGATCTCCAAGCCGTGCTCACGTGCATCGGCGTTCTCCTTGTTGTGCTCTTCGAGGTTGCGGCCGATGACGAGTTCGATGAGCTCTTCCTCGGACAGCCCCTCGACGGGCCGCGTGATGATGTGCTTGCCGTCGCGGAGCACCGTGACGGAGTCGGCCATCTCGAATACCTCGTCGAAGTGGTGCGAGACGAACAGCACCGCCACTCCGGAGTCAGCGACGCGTCGCACCAGCGAGTAGAGGCGCTGCGCCTCGGCATCAGGCAGGTTCGCGGTGGGCTCGTCGAGGATCAGCATCCGGACGGGGCTGCCGCGATCGGACATCGCCCGGGCGATGGCGACAGCGGTGCGCTCGGACATCTGCAGGCCAGCGACGGGCAGCCAGTTGATCGTCTTCAGGCCGCGGGTGATGTAGCCCTGGCCCATGGCCATGTTGTCGACAGCGTCGAGGTTTCCCACGAGCCCGAGGTCCTGATGCACGAAGCGCAGGCCGACGGCCTCGCTCGCGATCGGGTCGAGGAAGGGGAGGGTCTCGCCTCCGACCGATGCCTCGGTTCCCGGCTCGGGCTGGTGGAAGCCGGCCAGGATCTTGATGAGGGTGGACTTCCCGCAGCCGTTCTGGCCGACGAGCGCCCGCACCTCGCCTGGAGCGACGTCGATGCTGACATCGTCGAGCGCCACCTGCGCGCCGAAGATCTTCGAAGCATGCTGGACCGACAGGGCCGTCGTCATTTCGCCTCCCTCATAACCGCTAGAACACTACAGGCGAAAACCGAAGATGCAAGGTCTTCCAAGTACTTGCCGGTCACGATCCGACACCGGCTTCGTCCAGGCCGACGCGGGCATGGGCCGCCGCGAGCCGCGCAAGCGGGATCCGCTGGGGCGAGCAGGAGACGTAGTCGAGCCCGAGGCCCTCGCAGATGGCGATGGATGACGGGTCGCCGCCGTGCTCCCCGCAGATGCCCAATTTGATGTCGGGACGCACGGACCGGGCCTTCGCCACGGCGTACTCCATCAGCACCGCCACGCCCTGGTCATCGAGCTCGGCGAACGGGCTGGCCGTCATCAGGCCCTTCTCCAGGTAGGTGCCGAGCATGCGGCGCTCGACATCGTCACGGGAGAAACCGTAGGTGAGCTGCGTCAGGTCGTTGG
>JAPLBU010000211.1 GCA_026392575.1 Actinomycetota bacterium
CGCGAGTTCGCCGAGACCAAGCAGCACGATGTCGTCATCGTCGACACGGCGGGCCGACTCGCCGTCGACACCGACCTGATGCAGCAGCTGCGCGATGTGCGCGATGCCGCGCAGCCCGACAACATCCTGCTCGTCATCGACGCGATGATCGGCCAGGACGCTGTCCGCACCGCTGAGGAGTTCCAGGCGGGTGTCGGCTTCGACGCGGTCGTGCTGACCAAGCTCGACGGCGACGCGCGCGGTGGCGCCGCGCTGTCGGTCGTCACCGTCACTCAGCGGCCGATCATGTATGCGTCGGTCGGCGAGAAGCTGACGGAATTCGAGACCTTCCACCCAGACCGCATGGCCTCGCGCATCCTCGACATGGGCGATGTCATGACGCTCATCGAGCAGGCCGAGAAGGCCTTTGACTCCGAGCAGGCCGAGCGGATGGCGCGCAAGGTGTCGGCCGGGGAGGACTTCACCCTCGACGACTTCCTCGAGCAGATGCAGGCCGTCAAGAAGATGGGCTCGCTCGGCAAGATCCTGGGGATGCTCCCGGGCATGGGAGAGATGAAGGCTCAGCTCGACCAGGTCGACGACAAGGAGCTCGATCGCGTCGCCGCGATCATCCAGTCGATGACGCCGGCCGAGCGCCACGACCCCAAGATCCTCAACGGGTCCCGCCGCTCACGTATCGCCAAGGGCTCGGGCTCGTCGGTCAGTGACGTGAACGGGCTGATCGAACGGTTCGCCGGCGCCCAGAAGATGATGAAGCAGATGGGCAAGGGCGGGATGCCGGGCATGCCGGGGATGCCGGGCTTCGGCGGCAGCAAGAAGGCTAAGGGAAAGATGGCGAAGTCAGCCAAGCCGGCCAAGGGCAAGAGTCGCAGCGGCAACCCGGCGAAGCGCGCGGTGATCGATTCAGGCGATTCGGTCGAGATCGACGCACCCGAGGAGGCGTTCGACATGTCGTCGCTGCCGCCGGAGCTCCGCAACCTCCTGGGCTAGGGTCTGGCGCATGTTGCGTAGAACCCTCCTTGCCGGAGCATCCATCCTGACCGTCCTCGTTGCCGCCGCTGCCCCCGTGCAGGCGCACGCGATCATCGAGTTGAACGGGGCCGATGCGGTCGCCGGACAGACAAGCGTGATGACCCTCGAGATCCAGCATGGCTGCATAACCGTGGCCGACGGCACCCAGTTGGTGCTCGCCTCCGTGGGGAAGCCGTGGGGCCGGGTCGTGCCGAAGCCGGTCGATGGCTGGACCATCACGGCCAAGCGACTTGCCTCAGGTGGCCAGCAGATCATGTGGACCAAGCAGGGTGAACCGCAGCCGTTCGGCACGCCGGTCTTCTTCCCCATGCGCGTCACCTGGCCGGCCACGGCGGGCGTCTACGGCATGAGCGTGACGCAGGCCTGTCCCAGCGGCACCACGACCTGGGACATCAAGGATGGCCCCGCGACCGCGAATTCCCCATCGCCGCCCCTGACGCCGCTTCCGCAGGTCAAGGTCCTGGCCACCGTGCACGCCGCGTCCTGACCCCGCCCAGACCGGGGGTGTTCAGGGGCGGTCCCCCCATCTGGCACACTATGGGGGCACTTGTCGTCCGAACGGCCCTCTACCCGGTCGGAACCGACAGTCAATAGGTTTTCGTGATCGGCCGTGTCCCCACGCGACAGATTGCGCGCACCGCACCCACACAACAGGAGATAAGCCACCCGTGGCCGTCAAGATCAAGCTGAAGCGTCTGGGCAAGATCCATGCCCCGCAGTACCGCATCGTCATTGCCGACTCCCGCACGGCCCGCAACGGCCGTTCGATCGAGGAGATCGGCATCTACCAGCCGATGGACAACCCGAGCATCATCAAGATCGACTCGGATCGTGTCCAGTACTGGCTCGGCGTCGGCGCACAGCCGACCGAGGCCGTTGCCGCCATCCTCAAGGTGACAGGCGACTGGCAGAAGTTCAAGGGACTGCCGGGCGCCGAGGGCACCCTCCGCTTCGCTGAGCCCAAGCCCAACAAGATCATCGCCTTCGAGGCCGCCGTGCAGGCTGCCGCCAAGGAGCCGAAGAGCACGCCGAAGCCCAAGCTCGACAAGGCCGTCGAGGCCGTCGTCGTTGCAGAGGTGGCCGAGGCCATCGCCGAGGAGGCCGCTGTTGAGGCGGTCGTCGCGGAGGTCGTTGCCGAGGAGGCACTGGCCGCCGCCGCCGCTGCCGAGGTTGCTGCTGAGGAGGCCGTCGCCGAGGCCATCGAGGCCGAGGTTGTTGCCGAAGAGGCAGCCGTCATCGCCGAGGTTGCCGAAGAGGTTGCTGTCGAGGCCGTGGCCGAGGCCGTCGAAGAGGCGCAGGCCTGATGCTCGAGGACGCCCTGGGTCATCTGGTCCGCGGCATCGTCGACCATCCGGAGGATGTCGATGTGCGGATGCGCACCAATCGTCGTGGACGTTCCCTCGACGTGCGGGTGCATCCCGACGACATGGGTCGCGTGATCGGCCGATCCGGTCGCACCGCGAC
>JAPLBU010000236.1 GCA_026392575.1 Actinomycetota bacterium
ATCCGGGTCCAGGCTTGCCCCACCGATGAGCGCTCCGTCGACGTCCGGCTTCGTCATGATCCCGGCGACATTGGACGACTTGACCGAGCCCCCGTAGAGGATGCGCACGGCCTCGGCCGCAGGCGCCCCGAAGGTCTCCGAAACCCGGCCGCGGATGGCGGAGCAGACCTCCTGGGCATCCTCGGGGGTCGCCACCTCGCCGGTCCCGATGGCCCACACCGGCTCGTAGGCGATGACCAGACCGGCAACCTGCTCGGCGGTGAGGCCGTCCAGATCGGCATCGAGCTGACCAAGCACGTGAGCGACGTGGGTGCCCGCCTGACGGATGGCCAGTTCCTCGCCCATGCACACGATCGGAATCAGTTCGTTGCGCAGCGCGGCCTTCGCTTTCGCGTTGACGATCTCGTCGGTCTCGCCGTTGTACTCCCGTCGCTCACTGTGCCCGACGGTCACGTAGGTGCAGCCGAGCTTGCGGAGCATCGTCCCGCTGATCTGACCCGTGAAGGCACCAGCATCGTTCACGGACAGGTCCTGTGCGCCGTACTGGATGTCGTACTTGTCGCCGTCGACGAGCGTCTGCACAGAGCGGATGTCGGTGAAGGGCGGCAGCACGGCAGAGTCGACAGCCGCGTAGTCATCGTCGGTGAGTGCGAAGGCTAGTTTCTGGACCAGTGCGATCGCCTCGAGGTGATTGAGGTTCATCTTCCAGTTGCCGGCCATCAGGGGCTTGCGGGTGCTTGCCATCAGTCGTTCTCCTCCAGGACAGCCAGGCCGGGGAGCACCTTGCCTTCGAGGAACTCGAGGCTGGCACCGCCGCCCGTGCTGATATGAGTGAAGGCGCCCTCGTCGACGCCCATGATGCGGACGGCTGCGGCGGAATCGCCACCGCCAATGACAGTCATCGCGCTGCTTGCGGCCATCGCCTCAGCCACCGCACGGGGCCCGCTCGCGAACGGTGCCATCTCGAACACGCCCATCGGCGGCGGTCTTCGGGCCGATATCGAGGCCCATCCAGCCGGCGGGAATCGCGTCGGCCGGCACGATCTCGGTCGCTGCATCCTCCGCGAAAGCGTCGGCGATCACGATATCGACGGGCAGCAGCAGTTCGACTCCACGCGCCTGCGCCTGCTCCATGAACCCGCGGACCGTATCGACCTGATCCGCCTCGAGCAGCGAGTTGCCGACCTCATGGCCCTGTGCCGCCAGGAATGTGTAGGCCATGCCCCCGCCGATCAGCAGCCGGTCGACCCGCGTGATGAGATTGCCGATCACGCCCAGCTTGTCGCTGACCTTCGAGCCACCGAGAACGACCACATACGGACGCTCCGGATCCGCCAGCAGCGCGGAGAACACCGTGGCCTCCTTGTGGACCAGGCGCCCCGCCGCGTTCGGAAGCAGTCGCGCGACGTCCGTGACCGAAGCCTGATTGCGGTGCACGACCCCGAAGCCGTCCGAGACGTAGAAGTCGGCCAGTGCCGCAAGCTCCGCAGCGAGCGACTGGCGCTCCTCCGCGATCTTGCTCGTCTCGCGCGGGTCGAACCGGATGTTCTCCAGAAGCACGACACCCCCCGGCTCGAGCGCCGTGACCATGGCCCGCGCGTGCGGTCCCGTGATGTCGTCGGCGACCTCGACATCCTCGTCGAGCAGTTCACTGAGCCGATCGGCGATCGGCTGCAAGGTCAGGCCCTCGACCCGCTCGCCTTTGGCTCGGCCCAGGTGCGCGATCAGGACGACCTTGGCCCCTTGGTCACGCAGGTAGGTGATCGTCGGCAGCGCCGCACGAATGCGGCCGTCGTCCGTGATCACCTTCGTGTCGTCCGGACCGTCGGGTCCATCGGCCAGCGGAACGTTGAAGTCCGCGCGGACCAGCACGGTCCGCCCGGCGACCCCAAGGTCGTCGAGTGACTTCACGGTCGCGTCAGAGCTTCGAGCCGACGAGGGCGACGAGATCGATGAGGCGGTTGCTGTAGCCCCACTCGTTGTCGTACCAGCCGACAACCTTGGCCAGGTTGCCGTTCACGTAGGTGAGGCCGGAATCGAAGATGCACGAGGACGGATCGGTGACGATGTCGGTCGAGACGATCGGGTCCTCGGTGTACTGCAGGATCCCCTTGAGCGGGCCCTCTGCAGCAGCCTTGATCGCCGCGTTGATCTCTTCCTTCGTGGCGGCCGTCTTCAACTCGACCGTGAGATCGGTGGCGGAGCCGGTCGGTACGGGGACGCGCATCGCATATCCGTCGAGCTTGCCCTTGAGCTGCGGCATGACCAGGGCGATCGCCTTGGCGGCGCCCGTGGTCGTCGGGATCATGTTGAGGGCAGCAGCGCGTGCGCGACGCAGGTCCTTGTGCGGGTAGTCAAGGACGTTCTGGTCGTTCGTGTATGCGTGGATCGTGGTCATCAGACCGCGCTCGATGCCGAATGCGTCGTCGATGACCTTCGCCATCGGCGCGAGGCAGTTCGTCGTGCACGATGCGTTGGAGATGATGTTGTCGGTCGCCGGGTTGTAATCCTTGTCATTGACGCCCATGACGATCGTGATGTCCTCGCCCTTTGCCGGCGCGGAGATGATGACCTTCTTGGCCCCGGCGGTGAGGTGCTTCCTCGCGGACTCGGCATCGGTGAAGAAGCCGGTGGACTCGATGACGATGTCGGCTCCGACCTTGCCCCACGGCAGGGCAGCAGGATCGCGCTCCGCAAAGACCGGGATCGACTTGCCGTCGATGATGATCTCGCCGTCGCCAGCGACGACGTCCTTGCCAAGGCGCCCGAGGATGCTGTCGTACTTGAGCAGGTGCGCCAGGGTCTTCGTGTCGGTGAGATCGTTGATGCCCACGATCTCGACATCTGCGCCACTGGTGACCACAGCCCGGTAGAAGTTGCGACCAATGCGACCGAATCCGTTGATACCGACCTTGACTGTCACTTCATACTCCTCGGGCTGCGGATCTCCGCCGTGCGGGCGGGCTGTCGGGCCGGGTGCCCGCAAACGCTTCCATCCTACCGAATCGTGGTTACCGAAGTGTTACCGGAACCCGGCCCGTGGACGGCCGATAGAAGGCCTTCCAGCGAACTGCCGGAACCTCAGGCAGCATCCATGGCCCGGCGCAGCCGGCCGAGATTCGCCTGCCAGTCGGCATCGGCCGCAACCCGCTCCCGCGCCCTGAGGACCACCCCGGTGGGGTAGTCGGCCGTCACGCGACCCAGCACCTCCGCGAGGGCAGCCACGTCGCCCGTGGGGAACGTGAAGCCGGTGACACCGTCGACGATCCAGCCCAGGTTTCCCGGCGTGGCACTGGCGACCACCGGGGTCCCGCACGCCATCGCCTGCAGCAGCGTCACCGAGGTACCGTCGACCTCGGCTGCTGTCACGTAGCAGGCGGCTCGCCCGAGGAGCGGTGCCAGGTCGTGCTCAGGCACCGAACCGATGAACCGGGTACGCGTTGCTATACCGAGGTCGCTGGCCTGCTGTCTCAGGGCCGACGTCAGCGAACCCGCATGTCCGACGATGAGATACGGATCAGGCACGTCCTCGTGCAGTCCGTGGGGACGCGGCACACGTGCGAAAGCGGAAAGAATGTCGCCAACGCGGTAGATGGACTCATGGCCCCGCAACGACAGCACGAGTGGTGCGTGCGGTGGAACGCCGAGCTGGAACGCGTCGACCCATGGGCCGTGAAAGGCGAACGTCCCGAGGTCGACCCCCCAGGGCAGGGACGTGATGCGCTCCGGATCCACCCCGGCATTCAGCGCTATCGACCGGTTTGCCTCCGAGTCGACGATCAGGCCATCCAGTCTGCCCAGCCATGTGAGGTCGGCGCCGTCTCGGTCCAGATCGTGCAGGTCATAGCCCCACGACAATCCCACGAGTCTGACCCCCGTCTCGACGAGGTGGCGGGTCACGGTGTCGAGTGGTCCCGCCAGCACAGGGAGCTCATTGCCCGCCGCCGCAGTCACGGCTCGGCGCAGCTCATCACCATCGGCCACATCACGACCAAGCGAAACAACGACAGGAACGCGTCCGACATCCTGCAGGGCGCCGACCCATCTGGCGTCGTGGATGCCCCAGCCCGCCGTGGCGTAGACACAGCCCGACATGAGTCAGGGCAGCATCAGGTCGGGACCGAGGGCTGCCTCGGTGCTGGGTAGCCCCAGCTCGCTCGCCCGCTTGTCAGCCAGGGCCAACAGTCGCCTGATGCGCCCCGCAATCGCGTCCTTGGTCATGGGTGGATCCGCGAGCGCACCCAACTCCTCGAGGCTCGCCTGCTGGTGCTCGAGGCGAAGCCGACCTGCCACCACGAGGTGGTCGGGCACCTCGTCGCCGAGGATCTCCATCGCCCGCTGGACGCGCGCACCGGCGGCCACTGCAGCGCGAGCCGATCGACGAAGGTTCGCATCGTCAAAGTTGGCCAGCCGGTTCGCCGTTGCCCGCACCTCGCGGCGCATCCGCCGCTCCTCCCAGGCCAGGACGCACTCATGGGCCCCCAGACGGGTCAGCATCGCCCCGATGGCGTCACCGTCGCGGATCACCACGCGGTCGACCCCTCGCACCTCACGCGACTTCGCGGCAATCCCGAGACGGCGTGCCGCACCAACCAGCGCCAGGGCCGCCTCAGGCCCGGGGCAGGTGATCTCCATCGACGACGAACGGCCAGGCTCGGTGAGCGACCCGTGTGCGAGGAAGGCCGCACGCCAGGCCGCCTCGCAGTCGCACAGTCCGCCCGAAACGATGGCCGGCGGCAGGCCGCGCACGGGCCGGCCGCTGCCGTCGACGATTCCGGTCTGGCGAGCCAGGGCTTCGCCCCCGTCGACAACGCGCACGAGGTAGCGCGTGCCCTTTCGGATGCCGCCCGACTGCACCATCGCGACGTCGCTCTCGTGCCCGTATACGTCGAAGATGTCCTTGCGCAGTCGTCGGGCCGTGGCACCGGTGTCGACGTCGGCCTCGATGACGATGTGGCCAGCCACGATGTGCAGCCCACCTGCGAAACGCAGGAGGGTCGAGACCTCCGCCTTGCGACAGCAGGTCTTGGTGACCGACACGCGGCTGAGCTCGTCTTTCACCGCCGCCGTCATTGCCATAGGGCCGCCCGCTCCGCTCATCCCGAGCGCCCCCCGGTGGGGTGCCTCAGGCGAGCACCGTATCGAATGCCACCGCGAGCCGCTGCGGGTCATGCATTCCAGCGCTCTCCGGGCCCGTGCGTGCGACGTCCATCAGGAAGATCTCAGCTCCCATGTCGGCACATGAACGCTCGAGCGCCGCCATGTCCTCCACGTGCTGCCGATCGGCGATCACGGTGTCTATCCGCATGTCGGGCAGGAAGTTGTAGAGGACATCGATGTACGTATGCGCAGCGAATCCGGTCGTTTCACCACTCTGTGGATTCAGGTTGAGCACGATAATCCGCCGGGCCGGGCTCTCCGTGATTGCACGGGCAAGATCCGGGATCACGAGGTGAGGGATGACGGACGTGTACCAGGAGCCTGGGCCAAGCACGATCGCGTCGGCCTCGCGCACTGCGACAATCGCCTCCCGGCAGGCTGGCGGCTCAGCCGGATCAAGCGACAGGTGCAGGACGGTGCCCGGAGTGCTCGCCACCTCCACCTGCCCTCGAACGATGGACACAGCATCGGGCGCCGTCGGATCGTGGCCGAGCACCTCGGCGACGATCGTCAGCGGCACGTTGCTGCAGGGCAGCACCCGGCCATTTGCCTCGAGCAGCGCGGCCACCCAATCCAGTCCCGTGACGGCATCACCGGTCTGCTCCCACAGAGCGGTGATCAGCAGGTTTCCCAGCGAATGCCCGGCAAGTTCGCCCGAACCACCGAAGCGGTGCTGGATGACCTGCTCCCAGGTGCGCCCCCATGAGTCGTCCCCGCACAGGGCGGCGAGGGCCATCCGCAGGTCACCCGGAGGCAGCCCGCCGAACTCCGCACGGAGCCGGCCACTTGAGCCACCGTCGTCTGCCACACCAACGACCGCGGTCACGGAGTCGGTTACGCGCCGCAGGGCCTGCAGCGATGCGGAGAGCCCATGCCCGCCGCCGAGGGCCACCACCCGTCGATGCGAAGAGGAGCCCAGACCCGACGCCGGGAACGGCTGGCGCGTCACTCTCGACCCAGGTCGCGATGCAGGCAGGTCGCCGCGATGCCCCCGGCCGCGAGCCGCGCCGTGAGCGCCTCGGCGATCGACACGCTTCGGTGCTTGCCCCCCGTGCATCCGACCGCGACGGTGACATAGCGCTTTCCCTCGCGCAGGTAGCCATCGGAGACGATGCGAATCAGCCGTTCGTACGTGTCGACGAAGTCTGCCGCGCCCGGCCGGCCGAGCACCTCAGTAGCCACCGCTTCATCGAGACCCGACAAGTCTCGCAGGGCCTCGTCCCAATAGGGATTCGGCAGGAACCGAGCATCGGCGACCATGTCTGCGTCGACCGGGATGCCGTACTTGAATCCGAAGGACAGCACGGTGCACGTCAGGCGCAGGGGCTCGTCGACGAGGAAGGCCGCTTCGATGCGCCGGCGCAGATCGTGAATGTTGATGGAGGTCGTATCGATGACGATGTCGGCAGATGCCCGGAGGTCGCCAAGGAGGGCCCGCTCGGCCTGCAGTCCGTCGAGAATGCGCTGTCCATGCTGGAGGGGGTGCGGCCGACGGGAGCTCTCGAAGCGTCTTACCAGGGCATCATCCGATGCCTCGAGGAAGACCGTGCGCAGGTCCACACCGTCGCGCGGCAGACCGTCGATCACCTCCTTGACGTCACGGAAGAACGAACCACCACGCGCATCGAGGACAACGCCAACCCGATCGACGTCCGGTGTGTGGCGGGCAAGGTCGATGGCCGCCTGCAGCAGGGACGGTGGCATGTTGTCGATGACGAACCAGCCGAGATCCTCCAGGGCCCGCGCAGCGGTGGACCGCCCTGCGCCGGACATCCCCGTCACGAGCACCAGCCGCAGGGGATGCTCCGACTCGCGCACCTCGTTCATGGAGTCCTCCCTGTGACCTGTGGACCCATCATCGCCGATCCACCACGGCAAGGTCCGCAGCCGGGGCAGGCGGGTCGCCCAACACCTCAGCCGGGAGCGCCGTGTGAATCGCCGCGGCAAGTGCCGGACCGATCCCTGGCGCCTGCTGCAGCTCGGTCACGGACGCTGCCCGGATGGCCCGCACCGACCCGAAGTGCTTCAGGAGTGCCTTCGCCTTGGCTGGGCCGAGCCCGGCGATTCCGTCGAGGGCACTGGCTGTGGCCCGCTTCCCGCGCCGCTTGCGGTGCAGGGCGATCGCCGTGCGGTGCGCCTCGTCGCGCACGCGCTGCAGCAGGTACAGCGCCTCACTCGTGCGGGGCAGGATCACGGGGTCGGACTCGTCCGGAAGCCAGACCTCCTCCAGCCGCTTGGCGAGCCCCACCACGGGCAGGTCCGCCATGCCCACCGACATCAGCGCATCCTGTGCGGCGCGTACCTGCGGCTGGCCGCCGTCGATGACGAGCAGAGCAGGCGGGTAGGCGAAACGCTTCGCCTCATCCGGTTCCTCCGCGATCTCCCGCGGCTGGAATCGCCGGGTGACGACCTCGGCAACCGCAGCCGTGTCGTCGGCGCCGACCGTGCGAATTACGAAGGATCGCAGGCCGTCCTCGAAGACCACCAGCGAAGCCACCGTGTCCTGCCCCTGCAGGGTCGAGATGTCGATGCACTCGATCCTCAAGGGCGGATCGGGCAGCGCCAGCGCTTCCTGCAGTTCACTGAGCGCCTGACTCCGCGTGGTCAGGTCACTCGACCGGCGTGAGGTATGCAGGCGCAGGGTGTTCTCGGCGTTCGCGACCGCCGTGGCCATCAGTGCCCGCTTGTCCCCCCGCTGGGGGGTACGAATCGACACGCGGGAACCGCGCATGGCCGTCAGCCACGCACCCCAGGTCTGGGGGTCGTCCAGTGGCGTTGAGACCAGCACCTCCTTGGGGGGCGATGTGATCTCCGGGTCTGCATAGATGCGTTGCAGCACCCGCTCGAGATAGCCGGAGGCCGTCAGCTCCTCGGCCTTCTCGACCACGAAGCCGCGCTCACCACGAATTCGGCCACCCCGAACATGGAACACCTGGACGCCCATCTGCAGGTCATCGTCGGCCAGCCCGATGACATCGGCATCGGTGCTGTCGTCGAACACCACGGTGTTCCGCTCGAGTGCTCGCGTCAGCGCGCCGAGCCGATCGCGCAGACGGGCGGCCTCCTCGTACTCCATGTTTGCGGAGGCTTCCCGCATCTGCCGGTCCACGGACCGGATGTAGGGCTCCGACTGTCCACCCATGAAG
Organism: Actinomycetota bacterium; assembly: GCA_026392575.1. Lineage (GTDB taxonomy): Bacteria > Actinomycetota > Actinomycetes > S36-B12 > S36-B12 > UBA10649. Next base: position 8,307 of record JAPLBU010000236.1, read on the forward strand.
GCGCAGAAGTCATCGACCAGCGTCTGGTAGTCGTCCGGGGAGATCCGCCCGACGCACGGGGCACTGCACTTGTCGATGTAGCCCAGCAGGCATGGCCGACCGACCTGCGTGGCCCGCCGAAACACCCCGTCGCGGCACGTGCGGATCGGGAACACGCGCACGAGCTGGTCAAGCGTGTCTCGGATCGCCCACGCATGCCCGTACGGGCCGAAGTAGCGCGTGCCCTTGCGCTTGGCCTCACGTACGACGGCCGCCTTCGGAAACTCCTCACCCAGCGTCACGGCAAGGTAGGGATAGCTCTTGTCATCGCGATACCGGACGTTAAATGTCGGGTCGAACTCCTTAATCCAAGCGTATTCAAGCTGTAGCGCTTCAGTTTCAGTCCGAACGGTTACCCAGTCCAAGCTGG
>JAPLBU010000009.1 GCA_026392575.1 Actinomycetota bacterium
CTGAAGGATCGTCGTGCGGAACACCGCGGAGACGTTGTCAGCAGCACCAGCAAAGGCGAGCAGCAGCAGGGCGAGTGGCAGCCAGCGCACCAGCCCGAAGGCGGTGATCGCCAGACCCCACACGACGATGGCGTACACGATGGCCCGTCCCTGCATGCGCACATGGCCAAGCGGCCCGGAGAGCACACCGGACACCAGTGCACCTGCGGCGGGGGCCGCCGACAGCAGGCCGAGCACGAGAGCGACATCGCGCGTCGAGCCGCCGTACCAGTTGGCCGCGATCGCCGGAAAGAGTGCGCGCGGCATGCCGAACACCATCGCGACGATGTCCTCGTAGAACGTCATCTGCAGGTTCATCTTCCCCTTGAGGAAGGCGAATCCCTCACGCACGGCCGCCCAACCGGCTCGTGGCCGTTCGACGCCCGGCGTGACGATCGGCGGCAGGCTCGGCAACCGGAACATCGCCCACACGACGATGCCAAACGCCACGACATCGACTGCATACGCGGTGGTGACAGTGCCTGTTATCGCGACCAGGATGCCGCCGAGCACCGGTCCGAGAGTGAAGCCCAGGTTCCAGGTGATCATGCCCAGGGCGTTCGCGGCAGGTAGCAGTTCCGCCGGGACGATGCGAGGGATGATCGACTGCCGCGCCGGATTGCCGACCGCGAAGAACGCCGACTGCACCGCGATGATCACGTAGAGCACGCCCACGGAGTTCGCCTGCAGCAGCGACTGCGCGAGGAAGGCCATCGAGCAGACCCAGAGACCGGCTGCGGAGATGAGCCCCACCTTGCGGCGGTCGAAGGCATCCGACAAGGTGCCGCCGTAGAGACCGAAGCCGACGAGAGGCACGAGCTGGCACAGGCCGACGAGCCCGACCATCAGGCTTGAGTGGGTGATGTCCCACACCTGCAGTCCGACCGCGACCGACGTCATCTGCTGGCCGACGTTGCTGATGCCGAGCGACGCCCACAGCCGTCGATAGGCCGCACTGACACGCAGCGGCGTCAGATCGGCGAACAGGCGGCTCACGTCCGGCAACCTACTCCGCGCTTCGCGAGCACTCCTCCGTCGTTCGCGAACGGCCCTTTGTGGTCGATTCGAGACGGTTGATCCCGACCACGTCGGGCCGCTCGGCAGAGGGGAGGGTGGGAGAGGGGAAGCGGAGGACTACGGAGACAGCCGTTCCACCGTCCACGCAGCGGCATCGTCAAGGGCTGCCCCGGCGTTCCTCGCTCCGAACTGCAGCCGGTCATGCAGCCGCGACTCACGGCCCTGCCAGAACTCCACCGTCTCGGGTCGGATCAGCCAGCCACCCCAGAATGCCGGGATGGGCACCTCGACGCCTTCGGGATACTGCTCCTGCAGGCGTGCATGCCGTTCCTCGAGACCGGACCGGCCGTCGATCACCGTTGACTGCTCACTCGCCCACGCGCCGAGCTGCGAGCCATGGGGCCGGCTCTGGAAGTACTCCGCCACCTCGTCGCGGCCGATCAGCTCGGCCCGGCCGACGATCACCACCTGCCGGTGCAGCGCTAGCCAGGGGAACGTCGCCGACACCGCCGGATTGGCCACCAACTCCCGGCTCTTGCGCGACATGAGGTTCGTGTAGAAGACGAAGCCCCGTGGATCCGCGTCCTTGAGCAGGACTGTCCGGGTGCTCGGCTGGCCCACGGCGGTCACGGTCGCGAGCACCATCGCATTCGGCTCCTGCAGCCCCGAGTCGACCGCATCGGTGAACCAGGCCCGGAACTGCTCAAGCGGGCTCGGTCGAAGATCTGCCTCGGCGAGGGTGCCTAGGAGGTACGAAATCCGCAGGCTTGGAGTCGACGGGGAGGCAGGCTCGGTGGACGAACTCATAACCCGATCTCACCACGGATCGGCAAGGGATGTTGAATGGGGGCGAAGAGCAGTTCCCCGAGAGGAGCACATCGTGGCCGAGTTCGTGCCGGGCCTTGAGGGCGTCGTCGCCTTCGAGACGCAGATCGCCGAGCCGGACCGCGACGGAAGCGTTCTGCGCTACCGCGGGGTCGATATCGAGGATCTTGTGGGCAAGGTGTCCTTCGGCAACGTGTGGGGGCTGCTCGTGGACAACGAGTTCAACCCCGGTCTGCCGCCCGCCGAGCCGTTCCCCATCCCGATCCATTCGGGCGACGTCCGCGTCGACGTGCAGTCGGCCATCGCCATGCTCGCCCCCGCCTGGGGCCTTCAGCCGCTGCTCGATATCGACGATGACACCGCCCGCGAGAACCTCGCGCACGTGTCCGTCATGGCCCTGTCCTTCGTCGCCCAGTCAGCGCGCGGCATCGGCAAGCCGATGGTCCCGCAGGCGCACATCGACGAGGCCTCAACGATCGTCGAGCGCATGATGCGGCGCTGGCGCGGCGATCCCGATCCCCGACACGTCAAGGCCGTCGACGCGTACTTCGTGTCGGCTGCCGAGCACGGCATGAATGCGTCGACGTTCACCGCTCGCGTGATCGCCTCAACCGGTGCCGACGTCGCTGCCGCGATCTCCGGTGCCATCGGCGCCATGAGCGGCCCCCTGCACGGCGGTGCGCCGGCGAGAGTCCTCGACATGATCGAGGCGATCGAGCGCACGGGTGATGCAGATGCTTACGTCAAGGGCGTCCTCGACCGCAATGAGCGCCTGATGGGCTTCGGCCACCGCGTCTACCGCGCCGAGGATCCTCGCGCCCGTGTCCTGCGTCGCGTGGCGCGCGAGCTCGACGCGCCACGCTACGAGGTAGCCGAGGCCCTCGAACAGGCGGCACTTCGCGAACTTCGTGAGCGGCGCCCCGACCGCGTGCTCGAGACCAACGTCGAGTTCTGGGCGGCCATCGTCCTCGACTTCGCTGAGGTCCCGGCGCCCATGTTCACATCGATGTTCACGTGTGCGCGACTCGCTGGCTGGAGCGCGCACATCCTCGAGCAGAAGCGCACCGGGCGCCTGATCCGCCCGTCGGCACGCTACGTCGGCCCCGCCCCCCGCACACCGGAGCAGGTGCCGGGCTGGGACGCGGACATGGTCGCCCCGACCGGCTACACCCGCACGGTCTAGGGTTAGGCGTACCGCCGACTAGCACAGGAGAGAACCCTTCGTGGCCGTTTCGCCGGACGACATCCGCATCCCCGCTGACCTCCTCCCCGCCGACGGCCGCTTCGGCTCCGGACCCTCGAAAGTCCGCAAGGAACAGCTCGACGCCCTGTCCTCGGTGTGGCAGACCTACCTCGGCACGTCGCACCGCCAGAAGACGGTCAAGTCGCAGGTGGGCCGTCTGCGCACTGGCCTCGCTGACCTGTTCTCGCTGCCCAAGGGCTACGAGGTCGTGCTCGGCAACGGCGGCTCCACCGCGTTCTGGGACGTCGCATCCTTCGGCCTCGTCCGGGACCGTGCCCAGTTCCTGACCTTCGGCGAGTTCGGCGCCAAGTTCGCCAGCGGAGTGAAGAACGCACCCCACCTCGGCGAGCCGACCATCCTGAAGTCCGATCCCGGATCCGCCCCGTCGTTCGTGGCGGAGGCCGGCGTAGATGCCTACTGCAGCCCGCACAACGAGACCTCGACCGGCGTCGCCATCACCCCTCGCCGCGTTGCCGGGGCCGACGCTGATGCCCTCCTGGTCATCGACGCGACGAGCGGCGCCGGGGGTCTGGCCGTCGATCCCACCGAATTCGACACCTACTACTTCGCCCCGCAGAAAAGCTTCGGCTCCGACGGTGGCATCTGGTTCGCCCTCATGTCGCCCGCAGCCATCGAGCGGGCGTCGCAGATCAAGCAGTCTGGGCGCTGGATCCCCGACTTCCTCGACCTGCAGACGGCGATCGACAACTCGCGCCTCGACCAGACCTACAACACGCCGGCCCTCGCGACCATCCTGATGATGGCCGAGCAGGTCGACTGGTTCAACGCGAACGGTGGCCTCGACTGGTGCGTCGCTCGCACGTCGGAGTCGTCCGGCGTCCTGTACGACTGGGCCGAGGCGAGCCCAGTCGCAACCCCGTTCGTCACGGACCCTGCGCTGCGTTCCGGTGTCGTTGCGACGATCGACATCGACGATTCCATCGACGCTACGGCGATCACGTCGGTCCTGCGCCGCAATGGCATCCTCGACACCGAGCCCTACCGCAAGCTGGGTCGTAACCAATTGCGCGTCGCGGTCTTCCCGGCCGTCGAGCCCGACGACGTTCGCGCCCTCACGCGCTGCATCGACAACGTGATCACGCAGCTGGCGTGACCGAGCCCTGGGCCGAGATGCCGACGCGAGTCGGCACCGCCAATCGGCCCGTGCGCGACCGACCGACCTGGATCGCCTACGTCCAGCTCGCGTTCTGGGCCTGGTTCCTCTACGCCTTCGGCGCGACCGCGGCCCTGCTGCGTGATGAGCAGGGCACGAGTCGTTCAGTCGCCTCCTTGCACGGCACGGCGCTCGCCATCGGCGGACTCATCGGCGCGATGCTGACCGCGCGTGCGGTAGCCCGCTGGGGCCGCGGGATCGTGATGCGCGGCTCGGCCCTCGGAGCGATCACGTTCGTCCTCGTCTACACGTGGCCGGGAGCACCCCCGGCGGTGACGATGCTGGGTGCCGCGCTCGCGGCCTTCTTCGGCACGTTCCTGCTGATCACCATCAATGCGTTCCTGCTGGACTACCAGGGGCTTGCCGGACCGCCAGCACTGACCGAGGCCAATGCCCTCGCCTCATTCGCCGGGGTACTGAGTCCGCTCGCGGTCGGCATCGGGGCCGCCACCGTCCTGGGCTGGCGCTGGGGAATCTGGATCGCGGTCGTTGCCCTGGTGGCGGTCGAGTTCTGGCGTGGTCGGCATGTTGCCGTGTTCGGCACACGCGGCCTGGCCGCGCATGAGGCCGAGGGTGGTCGGTTCGGCAGCCGGGTCTACTGGTCGCTCGGCGCCATCATGTGCTTCCTCGGCGCCGAGTTCTGCCTGACGTACTGGGGTCCTGACCTGCTGCGCGAACGCTGCGGTTTCGGGCCTGCCGCCGCAGCCGCATCCCTGATGGCGGTCATCGGCGGAATGCTGATCGGCCGACTCGGCGGATCGCGTCTCGCCGAGCGGATTCCCACGGAGCGTCTCCTGAAGGCCTCCGTCGTCTTCGCGATCGCCTCGTTCTCGCTCGCCTGGCTGTTCACCCAGTGGCCGATCGTCCTGCTCGGCATGCTGCTCACCGGCGTCGGCATCGGCATCCACTGGCCCCTCGGCGTGGCCCGCGTCGTGCGAGCCTCCGGCGGGATGACCGACCGCGCGTCAGCGGCCTCGTCCATCGCCGGCAGCATCGCGATCGCGATCGCCCCGTTCGCCCTCGGCGTCCTCTCCGACACGGTCGGCTTCCACATCGCGTTCCTGCTCGTGCCGCTCCTGTTGGCAGGAGCCCTCGTCATCCTCGTGGTGCGGCCGGAGCCCGACGTCGTCGCACCTCTGCGATAGCGATCACGAGTCCGGCAAACCCAACCAGCCCAACGGCTAGTGCCGCCACCGACATGGACGCATCATCAGTACTGGCCGGCGCGGCGTCCGCGGATGGCTCGCGGCTGGGCATGGCCGTGGCAGCAGGGCTCGGACTTGCAGCGGGCGTAAGTGCATTCGTGCCCGTAACCGGTAGTTCGACGCGCAGCAACCGATCGTCCCGCTCCCCCGCGACCAGTAGCGCGCTGCCGTCAGGCGTCCATGTCATCGCCTCGCCCTGCAGTTGAAGTGGCAGGTATACCGTCTGCGCATCACTGCCCGGCGGCAGTCCGACGAAGGTCACCGCATCGACGTAGTCGCGCAGCGCGTACCCGCTGCCGTCCGGTCGCACCGATCCGTCGGTGACGAACGCACCCTCTCGCCGAACGGGCTTCGCGATGTTGACCTGGTCCGACAGCAGCCGGTCCGGCAGCGCGTAGAGCCGCCCACGTGCAGACTGCTTCGTCACCACCCACACCCGCAGCGAGTTCGGGTCGCTGAGGATCGCCTCGGCATTGTGCGGCCGATCGGAGTACGTGAAGCGATAGGTGCGCGAGGTGAGCGTGCGATCGAGCAGCGCCTTGGGCTCGCGCACCCGATGCAGTCGCACCTCAGACCACGAGTCGACGTTGTCGCCGATGTCCGCGACCCACAGGATCGGGCGGCCCTTGCGATCGCGA
>JAPLBU010000230.1:0-5753 GCA_026392575.1 Actinomycetota bacterium
GGGGATCATCGGCGTTGCCGTCTTCGCCAAGAACTCGCAGAACACCGACCCGGTCGCCCTTCCGTCGGGCAATCCCTCTGCGGCCCTGCCCACGGGCGTCCTGCCCACGGACGACGCGCACGCCTACGGCGTCCCGTACGGGACCGGCACGGCCGACGTCCCGGTGCTGGAGATCTGGGAGGACTTCCAGTGCCCGGCATGCGACGCGGTCGAGAAGGCCAACGGTGCAGGGATCGAGTCCCTTGCCGACAGCGGCAAGATCCGCCTGATCTGGCGGACGACGACCTTCCTCGACGGCAACCTCGGCAATGACTCGTCGACCCGCGCAGCCGCCGCCTGGGGCTGCGCGATCGATGCCGGGAAGGCGAAGGAGTACCACAATGTGGTGTTCGCCAACCAGCCGGAGACGGAGGGCACTGGCTACACCGACGAGCAGCTGCTCGCCTTCGCTGGAGAGGTCGGAATCACCGGCGCCGCGCTCGACACGTTCACCACGTGCGTAGCGGACCGTACCTACTTCGACTGGACCGCCAACAGCACGGGCATCTTCTACTCGAGCAATATCCAGGGCACCCCGTTCGCGCTGCTCAACGGTGTCGAGGTGCCGACGGAGACCCTCGTCGACCAGCCGGCGCTCGAGAAGCTGGTAGCCGACGCGGCAGCCGCACCGGCGAGCCCGGCGGCCGCGGCGTCACCTTCTCCCGCAGCCTCCTGATCCGAAAGACTGTGATCCCCGCGTTCATCCCCAGCCCGGGCCAGGGTGTCTGGCTGCTCGGGCCGGTGCCGATTCGGGCGTACGCCCTGCTGATCGTCGCGGGGATCGTTGTCGCGGTCTGGTTGGGCAATCGCCGATATGTGGCGCGCGGGGGAGCGCCGGGCGTGATCACCGACATCGCGATCTGGGCCGTGCCGTTCGGCATCGTCGGCGGTCGGCTCTACCACGTGATCAGCGATCACCAGCTGTACTTCGGGCCGGGGGGTGCCGGCTGGGTTGCGGCCCTGCGGATCTGGGACGGCGGGCTGGGCATCTGGGGCGCGGTGACCCTCGGCGCGCTCGGTGCCTGGATCGGGGCTCGTCGCGCTGGCGTCCTGCTGCCGCCGATCGCCGATGCGGTGGCCCCGGCCGTTGCCGTCGCCCAGGCCATCGGCCGCTGGGGCAACTGGTTCAACCAGGAGCTCTTCGGATCGCCGACCGATCTGCCTTGGGGCCTGGAGATCGATGTGGCACACCGGCCCGCGGGCTACGAGCAGTTCGCGACCTTCCACCCGACGTTCCTGTACGAGTCGCTGTGGATGGTCGGCGTGGCATTGGTCCTCGTTTGGGCCGATCGCCGGTTCCAGCTGGGCCACGGGCGGGTCTTCGCCCTGTACATCCTGCTCTACTGCAGTGGCCGGATCTGGATCGAGAGCCTGCGCATCGACTCCGCCAACCAGGTGCTGGGCCTGCGCCTGAATGTCTGGACGGCCCTCCTCGTCGGGATCGGGGCCGCGGCCTATCTGGTCATCTCGTGGCGGATGCGTCCGGGCCGGGAGACCGTGCTCACGCGGCCAGGCCACGAGCCGGTGTCCGTTGAGCCGGTGACCGCCGACGGCCCCCCGGTGGACGGCGAAGAGGCCGGGACCGACATCCGGTAGGGTCTGCGCATCGGGCCAACGTCGTCCCGTGCACGGCAGTCCGACCCGAACGGGTCGACCGATTCCGGAACCAGCCGGACGATGACAGCCTCCGGACGACGACGAATGGACGACCATGTACTCCTCGGCAGCGCATCCCGCCCCCCAGGGCCTGTATGACGGGCTCAGCGAGCACGATGCGTGCGGCGTCGCCTTCGTGGCGACCCTGACCGGTACGGCATCGCACGACATCGTCGACAAGGCCCTGACCGCGCTGCGCAATCTCGAGCACCGCGGGGCCTCTGGCGCGGAGCCGGACAGCGGCGACGGTGCCGGCATCCTCCTGCAGGTTCCCGATCGCTTCCTTCGGGGTGTCGTTCACTTCGACCTGCCCCCGGCCGGGCACTACGCCGTGGGCATCGCCTTCCTGTCTTCGGACGAGGCGGAGGCCAGCATCGCTCGTGACGGCATCGGCGCCATCGCGCGTCAGGAGGGCCTCACGGTCCTTGGCTGGCGCGAGGTGCCGACCGACCCGTCCCTGGTGGGTGCGACGGCACGGAGTGTCATGCCCTCCTTCTGGCAGCTGTTCGTGGCGGCCGAGAGCGGCGATGCCGTCGGTATCGAACTCGATCGACGGGCCTTCCCGTTGCGCAAGCGCGCCGAGCACGAACTTGCCATCTACTTCGCCTCGCTGTCGGCGCGGACCATCGTCTACAAGGGGATGCTCACCACGAGTCAGCTGGAGCCGTTCTATCCGGAGCTGTCGGACGCCCGGGTGGAGTCCGCACTGGCCCTGGTGCACTCGCGCTTCTCCACCAACACGTTCCCGTCGTGGCCGCTGGCTCATCCGTACCGCTACATCTCTCACAACGGCGAGATCAACACTGTGCGCGGCAACCGCAACTGGATGCAGGCACGCGAGGCGATGATCACGTCGAAGGTCATCCGTGGTGACATCACCCGGCTGTTTCCCATCTGCACGCCCGGTGGCAGCGACTCCGCATCGTTCGACGAGGTTCTCGAGCTGCTGCATCTCGGAGGCCGCTCGCTTCCGCACTCGGTGCTGATGATGATCCCCGAGGCGTGGGAGAACAACCCCGCGATGGATCCCGCACGTCGAGCCTTCTACGAGTTCCACGCGAACTTCATGGAGCCGTGGGACGGTCCGGCCAACGTCTGCTTCACCGACGGAACGCAGATCGGGGCCGTCCTGGACCGCAACGGCCTGCGTCCGGGGCGCTTCTGGGTCACCGACGAGGGCCTGGTGGTGCTCGCATCCGAGGCCGGAGTCCTCGATATCGACCCCGCGCGGATCGTGCGCAAGGGCCGGTTGCAGCCGGGGCTCATGTTCCTCGTCGACACGGCTGCGGGCCGGATCATCGAGGACGACGAGATCAAGGCCGAACTCGCGGCGGAGTACCCCTATGCCGATTGGCTGCGGGCGGGCCTCATCCATCTCGGGGCGCTGCCCGAGCGTGAGCACATCGTGCACACACCGCTGTCGGTCGCGCGCCGCCAGCAGACCTTCGGCTACACGGAGGAGGAGATGCGAATCCTCGTGGCGCCGATGGCCAGTTCCGGCCTGGAGCCGATCGGCTCGATGGGGACGGATACGCCCATCGCCGTGCTCTCGACACGGCCTCGAATGCTGTTCGACTACTTCGCGCAGCTGTTCGCGCAGGTGACGAATCCGCCGCTGGACTCGATCCGCGAGGAGATCGTCACATCGCTGTCGAGCATCATCGGCCCGGAAGGCAACCTCCTCGAGCCGACAGCAGGGCACTGCAAGCAGGTCGTCCTGCCGTTCCCCGTCATCGACAACGACGAGCTGTCGAAGGTGCTGCACATCAACGACGACGGTGACTACTCGGGGTTCGCGGGCGTGCGCATCTCGGGGCTGTACCAGGTGTCAGGTGGGGGAGAGGCACTCGAACGACGGCTGAGCGAGATCTTCCACGAGGTCGATGCCGTCATCCGGCAGGGCAAGCGGTTCATCGTGCTGTCCGATCGCGACAGCGATGCGCAGCTCGCACCGATCCCGTCACTCCTGCTGTGTGCAGCGGTCCATCACCACCTGGTGCGCACGAAGACCCGCACGATGGCCGGGCTCCTCGTCGAAGCGGGTGACATCCGCGAGGTGCATCACGTAGCGCTGCTCATCGGCTACGGCGCTGCTGCCGTCAACCCGTACCTGGCGCTGGAGTCGGTCGAGGATCTGGTCCGCCGAGGAGTCCTCACCGATGTGACGCCGGAGAAGGCGATGCGCAACATGGTGAAGGCGCTCGGCAAGGGCGTCCTGAAGGTGATGTCCAAGATGGGCGTGTCGACGGTGGCGTCCTACCGCGGAGCGCAGATCTTCGAGGCGGTCGGGCTGTCGCAGGGAGTGATTGACGCGTACTTCACCGGCACCGCCTCGAAGCTCGGCGGCGTGGACCTCGACGTGATCGCTGAGGAGGTGGCGATGCGTCACCGGGTCGCCTATCCGCCGTCGGGCATCGCGCCGGCCCACCGCACGCTCAATGTCGGCGGCGAGTACCAGTGGCGTCGCGAGGGCGAGCCGCACCTGTTCGACCCCGAGACGGTATTCCGCCTCCAGCACGCCACGCGGAACAAGCGATTCGATGTCTTCCGCCAGTACTCGCAGCGTGTTGACGAGCAGTCCGAGCGACTCATGACGCTGCGGGGGCTGTTCCGATTCAAGGACGGTCTGCGTCCGCCGATCTCCATCGACGAGGTTGAGCCCGTATCGAGCATCGTCAAGCGGTTCTCGACTGGCGCAATGTCGTATGGCTCCATCTCGCAGGAGGCGCACGAGACCCTGGCCATCGCGATGAACCGCCTCGGCGCGAAGTCGAACACCGGTGAAGGTGGCGAGGATCCCGAGCGTTTCGTCCCCATGGCGAATGGCGACTCGAAGCGATCCGCGATCAAGCAGGTGGCATCGGGCCGCTTCGGCGTTACGAGCGACTATCTCGTCAACAGCGACGACATCCAGATCAAGATGGCGCAAGGGGCCAAGCCCGGTGAGGGCGGTCAACTGCCCGGGCACAAGGTCTACCCGTGGATTGCCAAGACTCGTTACTCGACGCCCGGTGTCGGACTGATCTCGCCGCCGCCGCACCACGACATCTACTCGATCGAGGACCTGGCCCAGCTGATCCACGACCTCAAGAACGCGAACCCGCGGGCTCGCATCCACGTGAAGCTGGTCTCGGAGGTCGGAGTCGGCACGGTGGCCGCGGGCGTGGCGAAGGCGCATGCCGACGTGGTGCTCATCTCGGGCCACGACGGTGGGACGGGTGCATCGCCGCTCACCTCCCTCAAGCATGCCGGTGCGCCGTGGGAGCTCGGGCTGGCAGAGACCCAGCAGACGCTGCTGCTCAACGGCCTGCGCGACCGCGTTGTCGTTCAGGCCGACGGACAGCTGAAGACCGGCCGCGATGTCGTCATCGCAGCGCTGCTCGGGGCGGAGGAGTTCGGCTTCGCGACGGCTCCCCTCGTCGTCAGCGGTTGCATCATGATGCGGGTGTGCCACCTGGACACCTGTCCGGTGGGTGTGGCGACGCAGAACCCGGTCCTGCGCGAGCGGTTCAGCGGCAAGCCGGAGTTCGTCGAGACCTTCTTCGAGTACATCGCCGAGGAGGTGCGGGCCCTGCTGGCATCGCTTGGCTTCCGGAACCTCGACGAGGCGATCGGGCGGGCGGAGACCCTCGACGTGGAGCGTGCCGTCGACCACTGGAAGGCGGCTGGCCTGGATCTGCAGCCGATCCTGCACGTCCCTGCCATCGACGACGCAGCCCCGCGCAGGCAGACCACCGCTCAGGACCACGGCCTCGACCGGGCCCTCGACAACGAGCTCATCGCTTTGTGTGCACCGGCGCTAGAGGGTGCCGAGCCGGTGCGCGCACAGTTGACCGTTCGCAATGTGAACCGGACCGTCGGCACGATGCTGGGATCCGAGGTCACCAGAGGGCATGGGGGTACGGGGCTTCCCGACGGCACCATCGACCTGACTTTCGTCGGGTCGGCGGGACAGTCATTCGGTGCGTTCCTGCCCGCTGGCATCACCCTCCGGCTGGAGGGCGACGGCAATGACTACGTCGGAAAGGGCCTGTCGGGCGGACGCATCGTGGTGCGCC
>JAPLBU010000230.1:5779-8877 GCA_026392575.1 Actinomycetota bacterium
CGACAACATCATCGCGGGCAACGTGATCGGCTATGGCGCGACGCGGGGCGAGCTGTTCATCCGTGGTCGCGTCGGTGAGCGGTTCTGTGTGCGCAACTCCGGTGCCACGGCTGTCGTCGAGGGGGTCGGCGACCATGCCCTTGAGTACATGACGGGCGGCGTCGTTGTCATCCTCGGCACGACGGGACGCAATCTCGGTGCCGGCATGTCGGGCGGCATCGCCTTCGTGCTCGACCTCGATCCGGGGCAGGTCAATCCAGACATGGTCGACCTCGACCCGCTGTCGTCGGAGGACATCGGGCTCCTGCACGGGGTCATCCGTCGCCACGAGGAGGAGTCGGAGTCGGTCCGGGCGGCCGAGCTGCTCTCCGACTGGCCGGTGTCGGCCCGCCGGTTCACGAAAGTCATGCCTAAGGACTACAAGCGCGTGCTGCGGCTCGCGGCCGAAGCGGAGGAGAAGGGCATGGACCCGATCGCGGCTGTCATGGGAGGCATCAGTGGCTGATCCGAAGGGCTTCCTGACCACCGATCGGGAGCTGCCGAGCCGGCGGCCCGTCGATGTCCGGATCCAGGACTGGCGCGAGGTGTACGAGCCGTTCGAGGGGGCCGTGCTGGAGAAGCAGGCGGGTCGCTGCATGGACTGCGGCATCCCGTTCTGCCACAACGGGTGCCCGCTCGGCAACCTCATCCCCGAGTGGAACAACCTCGTCTGGCATCAAGACTGGCGCGAAGCCATCGAGCGTCTGCATGCCACGAACAACTTCCCGGAGTTCACCGGCCGACTGTGCCCGGCGCCCTGCGAGACCGCGTGCGTCCTCGGGATCAATGCCGACGCCGTCACGATCAAGCAGGTTGAGGTGTCGGTCATCGACCGGGCCTGGGATGAAGGCTGGGTGAATCCGCAGCCGCCGGTGCGGCTGACCGGCAAGACAGTCGCGGTGGTCGGATCCGGCCCAGCGGGGCTGGCGGCCGCACAGCAGCTCGCACGCGCGGGTCACACGGTTGCGGTGTTCGAGCGCGCTGATCGCATCGGCGGACTTCTGCGCTACGGCATTCCCGAGTTCAAGATGGAGAAGCGGCATATCGACCGGCGGCTTGCGCAGATGGAGGCCGAGGGAGTGAAGTTCCGCGCCGGTGTCGAGATCGGGATCGATCTCACCGGCGACGACCTGCGGCAGCGATACGACGCAGTCGTCGTGGCGATCGGCGCGACGGCCTGGCGCGATCTGCCGGTTCCCGGACGGGAGCTGAGCGGCGTCTATCAGGCCATGGAGTTCCTGCCGCTCGCGAACCGGGTGCAGCAGGGCGACCTCGACATCTCGCCGATCGACGTGCGCGGCAAGCACGTCGTCATCATCGGTGGTGGTGATACGGGTGCCGACTGCCTCGGCACGTCACTCCGACAGGGAGCGGCCTCGGTCACGCAGCTGGAGATCCTGCCGACCCCGCCGTCGACGAGGCCCGACAGCCAGCCGTGGCCGACCTACCCGATGACCTACCGCGTGTCCAGTGCGCACGAGGAGGGTGGCGACCGGCTGTTCGCCGTCTCGACGGAGCGCTTCGTTGACGATGGCGAGGGCCGGGTGCGTGCCCTGCAGCTTGTCGAGGTGGAGGCGCACAACGGCGGCTTCCGTCCCGTCGAGGGCTCCAGTCGGGAGATCCCCGCCGACGTGGTCTTCCTCGCGATGGGCTTCGTCGGTCCCGAGGCTGGCGGCCTGATCGAGCAGCTGGGCCTGAACCTGTCCGAACGGGGTGCCATCAATCGGGATGCCGGCTACCGGTCGGACGTGCCCGGGGTCTTCGTGGCGGGCGACGCCGGGCGGGGGCAGTCGCTCATCGTGTGGGCCATCGCCGAGGGCCGGGCGGCGGCCGCAGCCGTCGACGCCCACCTGATGGGGAGCACGAATCTGCCGTCGCCCATCCCGGCGACGGCGCGCCAGCTCCTCGTGTGACCCACGGCACCCCTGCAACCGCTTACGGGTAAGGTTCCCCTCATGCGTCGAGCGAAGATCGTTGCCACCCTAGGTCCGGCCACCAGCTCCCTGGAGAGCATCCGGGGCCTGGTAGCGGCCGGCATGGACGTGGCTCGGCTCAACCTGTCCCATGGCAAGCACGCGGACCATCTGATCGCCTACAACAACGTCCGGGCTGCGGCCGATGAGTCAGGCCGGGGCGTCGGGATCCTCGTCGATCTGCAGGGACCCAAGATCCGCCTGGGCCGATTCGCCTCGGGTCCGGTCCTGCTCGAGAACGGCGCGGAGTTCATCGTCACCACCGATGACGTCCCCGGCGACAAGTCCATGGTGTCGACCACGTACTCCGGCCTGCCGAGCGATGTCAGCCCGGGCGACCTGGTGCTCGTCGATGACGGCCGCATCGAGCTCAAGGTCACGCGTGTCGACGGCAACAACGTCCACACGGTCGTCATCGAGGGCGGCCGGGTGTCGGACAACAAGGGCTTCAACCTGCCGGGCGTCGCCGTCAGCGTCCCGGCGATGTCGGAGAAGGACCGTGAGGACCTGCGCTGGGCATTGCGCACGGGTGCTGACCTGATCGCCCTGTCGTTCGTCCGCAGTGCCGCAGACATCGTCGACGTGCACGACATCATGGACGAGGAGGGCATCCGGCTGCCTGTCCTGGCGAAGGTCGAGAAGCCGCAGGCCGTCGACAACCTCGAGGAGATCATTGCGGCGTTCGATGGCGTCATGGTCGCGCGTGGCGACCTGGGCGTCGAACTGCCGCTCGAAGCCGTGCCGCTGGTGCAGAAGCGTGCCATCCACCTGTGCCGTGAGGCGGGCAAGCCCGTCATCGTGGCAACCCAGATGCTCGACTCTATGGCCGTGGCGAACCGGCCGACGCGCGCGGAGGCAAGCGACGTCGCGAACGCTGTGCTCGACGGCGCCGA
The DNA here is from genome assembly GCA_026392575.1 of Actinomycetota bacterium. Lineage (GTDB taxonomy): Bacteria > Actinomycetota > Actinomycetes > S36-B12 > S36-B12 > UBA10649. The sequence continues at coordinate 8,685 of JAPLBU010000230.1, forward strand.
TGCACTCATGCTGTCGGGCGAGACCAGCGTCGGAGACCACCCGAGCCTGGTCGTCGAGACGATGGGGCGCATCATCGAGCACGTCGAGACCGAGGCACTCCACGAGCTGCCGTCGCTTTCCGACCCCTGGACCGGCTCGACGGCGCGCGCACTCACGCACGCTGCGGTCGATGTCGCGGCCGGCGTCGACGCG
>JAPLBU010000123.1:0-404 GCA_026392575.1 Actinomycetota bacterium
TGCCCAGTGCGGCGCCTGCACGGTTCACGTGGACGGCCAGGCGATCCGCTCCTGCATCACGCCGGTGTCGTCTGTGGGCAATGCGAAGGTCGTGACCCTCGAAGGGCTCGGCACGCCGGAAAAGCCGCACCCGATACAGACCGCATACGTCGAGGAACAAGTTCCGCAATGCGGCTACTGCATCAACGGCTGGATCATGACGGCCGCCGCGTTCCTGGCGACCAAGAAAAAGCCGACCGATGCCGAGATCAAAGGCGCACTCGAAGGCGTCAAGTGCCGCTGTGGCACCCACGTCAGCATCATGAAGGCGGTCAAACGCGCTTCAGAGATGGTCGGTTGAGGGAGGTCACCATGACAAAGCACGATAATCCCACGAACCTTTCCCGCCGCGCGGTGCTGATGGG
>JAPLBU010000123.1:453-1008 GCA_026392575.1 Actinomycetota bacterium
CTGATGGGCGCCGGCGCACTCGTGATCTCGGTCGGCGCGCCGGTCGGGTTCGAAATGCTGGCCGGCATGGACCAGGCGTTTGCGCAGGGCGCCAAGCCGCCGCTCACACCGGAGCAGCTCTCCTCCTACATCGCGGTCAACGCCGACGGATCCGTCTCCGCCTTCTTCGGCAAGATGGATATGGGCCACGGCCTGTTCGTCGCGATCGGCCACGACCCACGCTCTGAGCTCCTCGCCGGTCAGGTCGATCTTGACGCTGAGGGCTACGTCCTCGTAGAGGAGCGCACCACCCGCACCTCGGTGTCCGGCGTCTTCGCCTGCGGCGATCTCGTCGACCACACCTACCGCCAGGCCATCACCGCAGCCGGTTCCGGCTGCGCCGCGGCCCTCGACGCGGAGAGGTTCCTCGCCGCGAGCGAGTAGCCTGACCGCACAGCCACGAGCCGACCCACCATCCGCACGATCCCTCACACCAGGAGAAGCACCATGGGAGCAACAAAGCACGTCACGGACGCAAGCTTCGCTGACGACGTCCTGATGAGCGACAAGCCCGTC
>JAPLBU010000123.1:1041-1782 GCA_026392575.1 Actinomycetota bacterium
TTCTGGGCCGAGTGGTGCGGACCCTGCAAGATGGTCGCCCCGATCCTCGAGGAGATCGCCGCCGAGAACGACGGCATCGTGATCGCCAAGCTCAATGTCGACGAGAACCCGCAGACGGCCGCGTCGTACGGCATCACGTCCATCCCCACGATGAACGTCTACCAGGGCGGCCAGATCGTCAAGACGATCATCGGCGCGAAGCCGAAGGCAGCCCTGCTCGCTGACCTCGCGCCCTACCTGTAGCCGGGCAGTCCAGGCGCTCCCGTGACAGGCGGACTTCGTCGTGGCGACGAGGGTGCGGCTGTCGCTGAGGTCCGCGCCCGACTGGCCTACCTCGGGCTGTGCAACGACGTCATCGACAGCGATCCCTCGCTGTTCGACGACGAACTCGATCGCGCCGTACGCACCTTCCAGCAGGAGCGTGGCATCACCGTCGACGGCATCGTCGGTCCGCATACGTTCCGGCGGCTCGAGGAAGCCCGCTGGCAACTGGGTGATCGCGTGCTGTCATATGTGCCCGGTCATCTGATGGCTGGCGACGATGTCACCGAACTGCAGCGTCGGCTCAACCAGCTCGGCTTCGCCACCGGTCGGGCTGACGGCCTGTTCGGGGTGCAGACCGATGCTGCCCTTCGCGAGTTCCAGAAGGGCGTCGGCGTCGGCGCCGATGGAACCTGCGGTCCGGACACCTTCCGCGCCTTCGACCGACTCGTCCGCACTATCTCCGGTGGCAACGCAGCG